>JANXTP010000040.1 GCA_025352345.1 Burkholderiales bacterium
CTCGACTTCGTGCTCGAGGATGGTGGACATGGCGTGTGCCGCCGACCCGTCAGACGGCCCGCGTCGGCACGCGCGCCGCGAGCGCGCACATCAGCTCGTAGCCGACCGTGCCGGCCGCCGCGGCGATCTCGTCGATCGCCAGCACCGCGCCGCCCGGGCTCGTGCCCCACAGCGTCGCGACGCTGCCGACTTGCGCTTCGGGCGCCGGCGTCAGGTCGACCGTGATCATGTCCATCGAGACCCGGCCGACGAGGCGCGTGCGCGTTTCGTTGATCAGTACCGGCGTGCTGTCATCGCCAGAACAGGGCACGACGCGCGGGTAGCCGTCGGCGTAGCCGCAGGCGATCACGCCGATGCGCATGTCGTGGTCGGCCGTGAAGCGGCTGCCGTAGCCGACCTGTTCGCCGGCCTTCACCTCCTGCGTCGCGATGATTTCGGCGCGCAGGCTCATCGCCGGCCGCAGGCCCCAGTCGGCGATGGTCTTCTCGGGGAAGTCGGGCGACGAGCCGTAGACCATGATGCCGGGGCGGACCCAGTCGGCGGCAACGCCGACTTCGTGGCCCGTGGCGCGCACCGTCTCGAAGTTCGGCGCGAAGCGCAAGGTCGCCGCGCTGTTCGCCAGCGAGCGCTCGCCGGGCATGCCACGCGTGGCCTCCTCGAACACCGCGAGCTGGTGCGCGATGCCGCGCGTGCCGTCGGCATCCGACAGGTGCGTCATCAGGGCGATGCTCTCGACCTGGGTCAGGCCGCTCAGGCGCTGCCACGCGTGCTGGAAATGCCCGGGCCGGAAGCCGAGGCGATTCATGCCGCTGTTCATCTTCAGGAAGACGTGGTGCGGCGTCTGTGTCTTGTGCGCGGCCAGCCAATCGATCTGCGCTTCGCGGTGCACCGTGTGCCACAGGTTCAGGCGCGAACAGGCCTCCAGGTCGCGCGCCTCGAAGCAGCCTTCGAGCAGCAGGATCGGCCCGCGCCAGCCGAGCGCGCGCACACGCTGCGCCTCGTCGAGGTCGAGCAGCGCGAACCCGTCGGCGGCTTGCAGGCCGGCATAGGCGCGTTCGATGCCATGGCCGTAGGCATTGGCCTTGACGACGGCCCAGACGCGGGCGTCTGGTGCGTGGGCCCGCGTACGACGCAGGTTGTGCGCCAGCGCCTCGGGGTAGATCAGGGCTTCGATGGGGCGTGGCATGGGGTGGCAATTTGCAAAAACCCATTCTGCCGCAGGGCTTGCAAACCCTGGTCGCGCAGTGCCCTGCAGGGCCGTTCGGCAACACCTCGCGTGCTATAACCCGCGCCGCAAGGAGACCCGTCGGATGCACGGCTTCGTCATCATGCCGACCCGGAAACTGTGCGCCACCAGCGAATGAAAAAAGGTTTTTACACCATCATGGCGGCGCAGTTTTTCAGCTCGCTGGCTGACAACGCGCTGTTCGTGGCGGGGGTGGAGCTGCTGAAAAGCTCGGGTCAGCCCGAGTGGCAACGCGCCGCACTGGTGCCGATGTTCGCGCTGTTCTATGTGGTGCTCGCACCGTTCGTCGGGGCGATCGCCGACGCCCGGCCGAAGGGCCGGGTGATGTTCTTCTCGAACCTGATCAAGGTGGTTGGCTGCCTGATGATGCTGTTCGGTAGCCACCCGCTGATGGCCTATGCCATCGTCGGGCTCGGTGCCGCCGCCTACTCGCCAGCCAAGTACGGCATCCTGACCGAGCTGCTGCCCAACTCGCAGCTGGTCAAGGCCAATGGCTGGATTGAGGGCCTGACCATCCTGTCGATCATTCTGGGCGTGCTGCTTGGCGGGCAGTTGATCGGGCACACCATCTCCAGCTACCTGCTGGCCTTCGATTTCCCCTGGATCGACACCGGCATCGACACGCCGCCCGAAGCGGCCATCGCGGCCATGGTCGCCTTGTATGCACTGGCTGCAGCCTTCAACCTGCGCATTCCCCGCACC
Source organism: Burkholderiales bacterium (assembly GCA_025352345.1). Lineage (GTDB taxonomy): Bacteria > Pseudomonadota > Gammaproteobacteria > Burkholderiales > Burkholderiaceae_C > PBB1. Next base: position 1,949 of record JANXTP010000040.1, read on the forward strand.
GAAGCGCCGTTGCAGCCGATCGCCCACAGCCTCTTCGGCCTGGTGCGCGATTTCCAGACCTGCAATGTGCGGTTGTGGAAGGACAAGCTGGGCCAGATTTCGCTGGCCACCACCACCTTGTTCTGGGGTGTCTCGGGCAATCTGCGCTACATCGTGCTGGCCTGGGCGGGGGTGGCGCTGAGTTACGAAACCACGCAGGCCTCGGCGCTGGTCGGCGTGGTCGCCATCGGCACCGCGGCCGGTGCGGTGGCCGCTTCGCTGCGCATGCGGCTCGACCAGGCGACCTGGGTCATCCCACTGGGCATCGCGATGGGGCTGCTGGTGCTGGGCATGAACTTCATCACCCAGGTGTGGATCGCGGTGCCGTTCCTGATCGTGCTCGGTGCGCTGGGTGGCTTTCTGGTGGTGCCGATGAATGCGCTGCTGCAGCACCGCGGCCACAACCTGATGGGCGCTGGCCGCTCGATCGCGGTGCAGAACTTCAACGAACAGGCTTGCATCCTCGGCCTCGGCGCCTTGTATGCCGGCATGACGAAGCTGGGCCTGTCGGCCTTCGGGGCGATCTCCATCTTCGGCGTGCTGGTGGCCGGGCTGATGTGGCTGATCCGCCGCTGGCATCAGCGCAACTGCGTCAACCACCGCGTCGAAGTCGATCACCTGCTCGCGCTCGCGCGCAGCGACCAGCACTGAGGGCAGCGAGGCTTTCTGCTGCGCAGGCTGATCTCGCATCTCCGGTGCTCACCGTACCTGGGTATGGCTCCGCATCCTCAATGCGACGTCCGCCCGCTCGCGACGAAATCCTCCTGGCCCTCGATCTGTCCACTTGAATTCAACACTTCAACCCATCCGCTGGGCGGCGCTTGCACTGGTGTTCAACTCGCTGGTGTGGGGGCTGTCGTGGTGGCCGTTTCGGCAACTCGAAGCGCACGGGCTGCACCCGCTGTGGGCCACTGTCATGGTCTATGTCCCGACGGTGCTGGTGATCGTGGCGGCGCGTCCCCGCGCTATCGCTCAGCTGCTGTGTGAGCGCTCGCTGTGGGTGGTGATGCTGGCCGCTGGCGCCACGAACGCGGCCTTCAACTGGGCCACCGTCGTCGGCGACGTGGTTCGGGTGGTGCTGCTGTTCTACCTGATGCCGCTGTGGTCGGTGCTGCTGGCGCGCTGGCTGCTGAAGGAATCCTTGACGCGGGTGGCTGGCGTTCGGATGGTGCTGGCCCTGGTCGGTGCGGGCATCGTGCTCAGCGCGTCCGGAACTGGCGGCGTGTCAGGGGTGCCGTTGCCGCAATCGCTGGCCGACTGGCTGGGCCTGCTCGGCGGCTTCACCTTCGCGCTGAACAACGTGATGCTCAAGCGCACAGCCGACCGGCCTGAGGAAGGCCGCGCGCTGGCGATGTTCGTCGGCGGGGCGCTGGTCGCCGGCGCGCTGGCGGCCGTGCTCAGTGCCCAGGGTGCCATCGTCTGGCCACTGGCCGCCGGCGTCACGTCCCGGCCGTGGTGGGTGCCGGCGCTGTTGCTGACCTTGAGTGCGCTGTTCCTGTGCAGCAACCTCGCGCTGCAGTACGGTGCCGTGCGGTTGCCCGTGGAGGTCAGCTCGGTGCTGATGCTCAGCGAGGTGATGTTCGCCGCGGTGTCGGCGGCACTGCTCGGCGCCGGGCGCATCACGGGCAGCCTGCTGGTGGGCGGCGCACTGATCGTGTTGACCGCGGTGTGGGCTGCGCGCGAACCCACGCGGTGAGCGGCCGCTGCGCACGCGGCGCTGCCGCAGCAGCAGTGCCGCTGGGCCCCAGCGATACGATCAAGACCTTGCGAGCCTTCCCTGGTGGCGGGCTGTCCACCGGAGAGTTCCCATGAACGCACCCAGCGCCACCGCTTTCGACTTCGACGCCACCGCGATCGATGGCACGCCCAGCCCCTTGTCGGCGCAGCGCGGGCGCGTGCTGCTGATCGTCAACACTGCCAGTGCCTGCGGTTTCACGCCGCAGTTCGCCGGACTCGAAGCGCTGTGGAAGGGCTATGGCGAGCGTGGTCTGACGGTGATCGGTTTCCCCTGCAACCAGTTCGGCGCGCAGGACCCGGGCAGCAATGGGGAGATCGGCAGCTTCTGCCAGAAGAACTACGGCGTCAGCTTCCCGATGATGGGCAAGGTCGATGTGAATGGTGCGTCGGCGCACCCACTGTGGAAGTGGTTGACCGCTGAAGCGCCTGGCCTGCTGGGCATCAAGGCCATCAAGTGGAACTTCACCAAGTTCTTGGTCGGTCGCGACGGCCAGGTCATCAAGCGCTACGCGCCGACCGACACGCCGGCGTCGCTGAAGGCCGACATCGAGGCCGCGCTGTCGGCGTGAGTGCCTGGCTATTGCCGCAGGCCTTTTTCGTGATTTCCGTCTGACTCCCACGCCACACGTGTTCGAACACATCCTCCCTTACGCCGGTGACCCGATCCTGACGCTCAACGAGTCGTTCGGCCGCGACCCGCGGGCGCACAAGATCAACCTGTCGATCGGCATCTATTTCGACGACGCCGGCAAGCTTCCGGTGATGGGCGCGGTGCGCGAGGCCGAAACCGCGTTGCTGCAAACCATCGGGGCGCGGCCGTACCAGCCGATGGAGGGTGCCGCGAACTACCGGCTCGCGGTGCAGCAGCTGTTGTTCGGCACTGGCCATGAGGCCGTCACCAGCGGCCGCATCGCCACCGTGCAGACCATCGGTGGCTCGGGCGGCCTGAAGGTCGGCGGCGATTTCTTGCAGCGCTACTTCTCTGGCTCGCAGGTCTGGGTCAGCGACCCGACCTGGGACAACCACCGCGCGATGTTCGAAGGCGCCGGTTTTGCGGTGAACACCTACCCGTACTACGACGCTTCCACCGGCGGCCTGAAATTCGGCGAGATGCTGGCGGCGTTCCAGGCGCTGCCCGAGCAGAGCATCGTACTGCTGCATGCCTGCTGCCACAACCCGACCGGCGTCGATCCGAGCGCAGCGCAGTGGGCTGAACTGATCCCGGTGATTCGCGCACGGCGGCTGATTCTGTATGTCGACATCGCCTACCAGGGCTTCGGCGACGGCATCGACGAAGACGCTTTCGCGATCCGCGCACTGGCCGACGCTGGCATCGCATTCTTTTGCGCCAGCTCGTTTTCAAAGAGCTTTTCCCTTTACGGCGAGCGTTGTGGCGCCTTGAGCGTGGTCTGCCCGAACGCTGCCGAAGCCGAGCTGGTGCTGGGCCAGCTGCGCGCCACGGTGCGCAAGAACTACAGCAGCCCACCCACTCACGGCGGGCAGATCGTCGCCCGCGTGCTGCAGACCCCGGCGCTGCGCGCCCAGTGGGCGGCCGAGCTCGACGCGATGCGCGAGCGCATCCATGCCATGCGCCAGCGTCTGCATGCGGTGCTCAGCGCCAAGCTGCCCGGGCGCCACTTCGACTACTTCCTCACGCAGCGCGGCATGTTCAGCTACACCGGGCTCAGCCCCGCGCAGGCCGACCGCTTGCGCGAAGAACATGCGGTTTATGTGCTGCGCTCAGGTCGCATGTGCGTGGCCGGGCTGAATTTGTCGAACGTCGAAGCGACGGCGGTGGCGATGGCATCGGTGCTGGCCGGATAGCCACGGTGGGGTCGGCCCCGCTCAAGTCAGCGGCCCGATGTGCCGAAATGGACCCCAAGAGGCGCGTATTCCCGACGCTTGGTCTGCCCATGAAATCTGACACCGTCATCGAAACCATCGAAGTCGCCGCGTTGACCATCGGCATGCAGATCCACCTGGACGGCGGGTGGATGTCGCACCCGTTTCCGCGCTCCAGCTTCAAGATTTCCAGCCTGGAGCAGATCGCGACGCTGCGCTCGCTGGGCCTGCAGCGCGTGCGCTGGACTCCGCAGGACAGCGATTTCAGCCACAGCACCACTCGCTGGGACACGGCCAGCCTGTTGGTGGCCGCAGGCGCAGACCCCACCGCTCAACTGGCGGTGTCCGACACCCCGAACACCCCGACGGACGCGGCGCCCGACACCGTCGCAGAGACCGCGTCAGCGGAAGATGCCGCGCCCACCGCACAGGATCTGCACCGCGCTGCACTGGCCGCCCAGCGCGCTGCACTGGCCGCCTGCGAACGCCGTTTCGCCGATGCCGCACGTGCCGCCAAGCAGGTCTTCGATGGCGCCGCGGCCCAGCCGATCGCCGCTCGCCACGGTGCCCAGGCACTGACCCAGCAACTGGTCGACCAGATGATCGGCAGCCAGGAGTTGTGCATCCGGCTGCTCAGCGAAGGGGCCGGCGACAAGGCCAGCGCCCACGCGCTGAACGTCAGCGTGATCTCGCTGCTGATGGGCCGCACCTTCAACCTCAGCGAGGCCGAGATGCTCGACCTCGGGCTGGGCGCGCTGCTGCACGACATCGGCAAGGCCGAGCTGCCGGAGCGCTTCCGCCACCGCGAGGAGCATTTCAGCGCGGCCGAGCACAAGCTCTACGAAACCCATGTCGCGCTCGGTATCGCCCAGGCGCGGCGCATGGAGCTGGCGCCGGGGGCCTCGCTGGTCATTGCCCAGCACCACGAACACATCGATGGCAGCGGCTTCCCGTTGAAGCTGCAAAGCGACCGTACCACCGTGCCCTCGCGCATCGTGTCCCTGGTGGACCGCTACGACAAGCTGTGCAACCCGGCCAATCCAGGCAAGGCGGTCACCCCGCACGAGGCGGTGGCGCTGATGTTTGCGCAGGGCAAGAACAAGTACGACCCGGCCATCCTCGGCGCCTTCATCAAGATGATGGGCGTGTACCCGGCCGGCTCGGTGGTGCAACTCACCGACGACCGCTATGCGCTGGTGGTCGGCGTCAATTCCTCGCGGCCACTGAAGCCCAAGGTGCTGGTGCATGAGGCCGGAGTCCCGCGGGACGAGGCGCTGGTGCTTGACCTCGAAACCGTCAGCGGGCTGGGCATCCGGCGCAGCCTGAAGCCGACCGCGCTGCCGGCCCGTACGCTCGACTACCTGTCGCCTCGGCCCCGAGTGAGTTACTTTTTCGAGCCGACCCAGGACAGCGGGATGCTGATGTGAGGATCTCGCGCAATCCGCCGTCCACCCCACCGGTGCCTGCGCCGGTGGTGCCAACGCGCCGTGTGCGCAGTGGCGATGGGCCTGCCGGCGCGTCGTCGATGAACCAGCGCGCCATCGAGGCCTGGCTGATGCCGCCGCGCGCGCTGATCGAGTGCCTGATCGACGCGGTCTGGCTGGTCGATCCTGAAAGCCTGCGCATCGTCGCCGCGAATGCCGCTTGTGGCATCCTCTTCGATGTCGATGCCGCCAGCCTGTGCGGGCAGGACATGCTGAGCTTGGCCGCAACGCCGGAAGACATGGCGTTTTGGCAGGAAGCCGCTCTCGGCTGGGCCGACAGCGTCGAGTCGCACAGCTGGGTGCGGCGTGCCGACGGCGAACTGGTGGCGGTGCTGCGGCGCGTCAGCCGGGTGATGCTGTCCGCCGACAAGGCGCTGTTCATGGTCGTGATGCACGACCGCAGCAGCGAGCGGCGCGCGGAAGATGAATTGTCCGACCGGCTGGCCGAACTGGCGGCGACGCTGGAATCGACGCACGACGGCATCCTGGTCACCGACAGGAACGGACGCATCCGCAATTTCAACCAGCGTTTCGCCGCGCTCTGGGAGCTGCCCAACAGCCTGCTGGTGCAACGCGATGACGACGCCATCCTGTCGTGGATGCTGCGCCGGGTGGTCGAACCGGCCGAGTACATGCGCCGTCTGGCCGCCATCGAAGGCGTGCCGCAGATGCAGGCCAGCGACACCGTGACGCTGATCGGTGGCCGGGTGCTCGAACGCGTCACCCTGCCGCCGAGCAGCCGCGGCAAGACGATTGGCCGGGTCTATTCCTTCCGCGACATCAGCGAGCGCCTGGAAGCCAACCGGCGCATCGAAACCCTGTCACACACCGACGCGTTGACCGGCCTGCCCAACCGCCGCACGCTGCTTGGCCGCATCGATTACGCGCTGGCCCTGGCGCAGCGTGAAGGGGTGCGGTTCGCGCTGCTGTTCCTGAACCTCGACCGCTTCAAGCACATCAACGACACCCTCGGCCACAGCATGGGAGACCGCGTGCTGATCGAGGTTGCCGAGCGCCTGTTGCTCACCTTGCGGCAGGTCGACACGATCGCCCGCCTCGGCGCCGACGAATACGTGCTGCTGATCCACCAGGCCGATGCCGCCGGTGCCGAAGGCGGCGCACGTCGCGTGCTCGACGCGATACAGCGCCCGTTCACCCTCGACGATCTGAACTTCACCGTCACTTGCAGCGTCGGCATCTCGCTGCATCCGGGCGACGGCAGCACCGCCGACGAAATGCTGCAGGCCGCCGATGCGGCGATGAACGAAGCGCGCGAAAGCGGCCGTGCCGGCTTTCGTTTCCACCAGGCGCGCACCGACGGCACCTCGAAGCTGCGCACCCGCATGAAGCTCGATCACGCGATGCGCCAGGCGCTGGCGTCTGGCCGCTTCCGGCTGCATTACCAGCCGCAGGTCGATCTGAAGAGTGGCGAGATCGTCGGAGCCGAGGCGCTGATCCGCTGGCGCGACCCCGAGTTGGGTGACGTGCCGCCGACCGAGTTCATCCCTGTTGCCGAGCGCAGCGGCTTCATCGTGGCGATCGGCTCCTGGGTGCTGCAGCAGGCGGTTCAGCAGGCGGCGCTCTGGCGTGAGCAGGGGCGTCGGCTGCTGATGTCCATCAACGTGTCCGCGCTGCAGTTCCAGCAGGCGGACTTCGTTGACAGCGTTGCGCGGACGCTGGCCGAGTTTGGGCTGGAGCCCGAGGGGCTGGAACTGGAGCTGACCGAATCGATCCTGATCCAGGACGCACAGGAAGCGCTGCACCGCTTGCAGGCGCTGGCCGAACTGGGCGTGAAGCTGGCGATCGACGACTTCGGCACGGGCTATTCGAGCCTGGCCTACCTGAAGCGCTTTCCGATCGGGCGGCTGAAGATCGACCGCAGCTTCATCCAGGGGCTGCCCGGCGATGA
>JANXTP010000274.1 GCA_025352345.1 Burkholderiales bacterium
TTGCCTGACGCGATGCCTACCCTGACCCCATCACAGACACGGCCCTCGCGCTGTACAACACGCGCGTCCAAGTGAAGGCGGCCGGCGCCAGCAACACTGACGCCGTTACCTGAAGGAGCACCAGATGATTCCCGTCCTGGATCGCCACACCATCACTTACGCCCAACTGGCGAAGACCATTGATCACTCCGTCCTGAACCCCGATCTCACGGAAGCCGACGTCGTCGCTCAACTGGAACTGGCGCGGCGCTACAACGTGGCCAGCGTGGCGATGAAACCGTGCGAGTTGCCCCTGGCGGTGACCCTGTTGCGCGGCACAGGCATCGCGGTTGGCACCACCATTGGCTTTCCACACGGCGTGAACACCACGGCTGCCAAGGTGTGCGAGGCGCACGACGCCTTGGAAAATGGCGCGACCGAGCTGGACATGGTGATCAACGTCGGCAAACTGCGCTCGGGCCAGAGCGACTATGTGCGGCGCGAGATCCAGGCCGTGGTCGATGCCGCCAGGGGCAGGGCGCTGGTCAAGGTGATCATCGAAATTGCCTACTTGAACACCGAACAAAAAGTGCTGGCCTGCAAGCTGGTCGAAGAGGCTGGCGCGGACTTCGTCAAGAGCTCCAGCGGTTTTGCCCCCAGCGGCTACACCCTCGAGGACATGAAGCTGATGCGGGCGTCGGTGGGGCCGCGGGTGCAGGTGAAGGCAGCGGCTGGTGTGCGCACACTGGATGCTGCCCTGGGGGTGATCGACGTGGGCTGCACGCGCATCGGCACCATCGCGACGGCCGTCATCCTGGATGAGTTCGAGCGGCGGCAGCGCGCAAACGCGTCGCCGGGGTGATGCTCAAGGCTCTGCGTCCAACCCATTGCTTTGAATGCAATGGTGACTTGCGACTGAACGGAGAATGACGATGGCGTCAGGAATTCCTGGACTGCGTGGCGCCGAGCACATCGGCTTCACCGTGCCTGACATCGATCAGGCCGAGCATTTTTTCGTGAACGTTATCGGCTGCGAACGCGTCTACTCGCAGGGCCCATTCGAACGAGACGACGACTGGATGTCGACTCACCTCGGCGTGCACCCCCGCACCGTCATCCGCGAATTGCGGTTCTACCGATGTGCGTTCGGAACCAATTTCGAGGTCTTCCAGTACCAGCCAGCGGATGGCGCTGCGCCTCAGCCGCGCAACAGCGACATCGGCGGGCATCACATCGCCTTCTACGTCGATGATTTCGACTCCGCACTGAGCCACCTGCGGGAGCAGGGCGTCGAGATCATGGGCGAACCAACCGTCGCTCGCGGTGCCAGTGCCGGTCAGCGCTGGGTCTACTTCCGCAGCCCGTGGGGGATGCAATTCGAACTCGTCAGCTTTCCCGATGGCAAGGCATACGAGCGTGATTCACGGGTGATTCTGTGGAACCCGACTCGCCCGGGCGAGTGAGCCTCTTCGAGCGTCAATGCAGAGAGAGCCAGTCCGGCGTTGCATCGCGGCGCGGCCTTGACGGGGTCAGAGTCCGCAGCAAGGGCATGCACTTTGGTACCGATTGCTGCTCTCCCAGGGGTGCTCGCTGGGGCAGGTGCCAGCCTTGGGTGCGACGGCTTGGCTGCCACACTTTGAGCACACCCAAACCTGCGGCGACCGGGTGCCGGCCAACACCAGACTGTTGTACTGGTGTCGGCAGTCCGGGCACTCGAGCAATAGAACCGGCATGACGAGCTGTCCTGTGGGTCGTCGGGGCGGCAACGCGCGGTAAAGCCAGCGCCTCCCCGGATGGGCTACGCTATTTTTTGCCGACGGCCTCAAGCTCGTTGCGAACCAATTGCGTGCCCGCAACCAGCGCATGCAGCTTGCCCTTGGTGATATAGCGCTGCAGCATGGTGAGCCCGCAGTCGGTGGTCACGCCCAGGCGCTCGGCCGGCACGTACTCCAGCAGCTTGCGGATGCGCGCCGCGACCTCTTCCGCCGTCTCGGTGATCGTGCTCTTCACGTCGATCACACCGGCCCAGAAATCGACGTTTGCCGGCAGCGGGTGCTTCCTGATCACTTCGAGCCCGGACAGATCGTCCGAGCGGCGGCCGCAACTCTCCAGATTGAGCACGCTGAACTTGGCCTCGTAGGCCTTGGGAATGACCTTTGATGTCGCGGCCGGATAGGAGCCCGGGCGCTTGGTCACGTCGAATATCTCACCCGCTTTGGTCGTCTCGTCGGGCAAGTAGGCGGGTGTGCCGCCCCAGTTGCCCCAGCACACATGGACGACGATCTTCGCCTTGTTGATGCCTTCGACGCACCGGTTGAAGGCCTCGATCGCGTAGTCTTCAAAAAAGTAGGGCCAGGTGAACTCGTCGATCTGAATGAAGTCCGCGCCGACGGCCTCGACCTCCTTCAGATCCTCGTTGATGGCGGCGGCCAACGCCATGGCGCGTTCGTGGCTCGACTTGTAGTAGAGGTCGTTGGTGCTCTGCGCGAGCGCCTGCACTCCGGTGTACTGCACCTTGATCGGCTTTTGGGTGGCGCGGCGCAGCGCTTTGGCCTGCTCCACCATGATCGCTCCATGCCGCTTCAACGGCTGAGCCAAGGTGGCGCAATGCAGGCGGCTGTAGATCGGAAAGCCGAGGTGACCGCCTTGCATGTCGTAGCCGAGCCGCTTCATGTAGTAGTACAGGGCCTGGTCGGCGTAGTTGTCGCCCTGCAGGCGACCATCGGAAATGATGTCCAGGCCGGCGGCCTCCTGATCCGCAACCATCGCGGCCATCGCATCTTCGAACGCCTCCTGCGACATCGAGTCGGGTGGCTGCTGGTCGCCCGTGAAGGTCCTGGCGAATGTCGCATCCCACCAGCGCGGGTTCGGATAATTGCCCACCATGCTGGTGGGGATCAGGATGTCCTTGTTGCCGATCTTCATCGTCTGTCTCCTGTCGTTTGCGCCTCGCAGGCCCGAGATGGTGCGGTGGCGCTGGTAAACCATAGTTATGACCACCTCAAACTGCTGCGACTATTAACAGCGCTGGAGTCGATACAGCACATTCAATGTACGAGGAACGATGTCAAATGCCCCTGTCGCATACCCCTGTGTTGCAAGCACTGGCTTCGATCCGATCCGGGGGCCCGTCGCAACAAAATCAAGTTGATTCGAGTTCACGTAATTGAAGTTGTGAACCCGATGCGCGCAACCTTGAAGTAGTGCGGTCATGTCACAACGAGCGGGCTTTGATAAGCGCGCCACCTTTGACGGTCGTTGATGCCTGTTTACGGTTTGTGTTGTAACGACTGCGGACACGAGTTCTGCAGCTTCGTTTTGTCCGGCGCCCAGGTACCGAGGACGTGGTCATGCGCGTCCTGCGGCGGTTCCAGTGCCGAGCGCAAGGCCGACTCACCCGTCCTCCCGCACCCCTGGGATGGAACCCCTTCGACACCGCAGCACAGCTATGGCTGCCTGTGTTGTTTTTGATTGCCTGACGCGATGCCTACACCTGACCCCATCACAGACACGGCCCCATCTGCAGGCCACGAGACGGCCCTCGCGCTGTACAAAGACATGGTCTTCATCCGTCGCTTTCTGGAGAAGGTAGACGGGCTGTACCGCCAGGGCCAGATCCACGGGCCCGTGCACTTAGGGTTGGGGCAGGAGGCCATTGCAGTCGGAGCTGCGTCGGCGCTGCGTCCCGACGACTATTCCATCGGCACCTACCGCGGCCACGCTCATGCCTTGGCGCGCGGCACCTCGCCCGAGGCCGTGCTGCGCGAGTTGCTTGGGCGCCAGGGCGGCATCTGCGGTGGCAAGGGTGGCTCGATGCACATCACCAGCGTGAAAGACGGCTACTACGGCTCCTATGCGATCGTCGGTGCCCATCTGCCGGTGGCCTGCGGCCTGGCCTGGGCCAGCCGCATCAAGCGCACCGAGCAGGTCACGCTGTGTTTTTTTGGCGATGGCACGGTCAACATCGGCGCCTTCCACGAAGCGGTCAATCTGGCCGCGATCTGGCGGCTGCCCGTCATCTTCATCTGCGAGAACAACCAGTACATGGAGTACACCCCCATCTCGACCATGATCCCGGTCGCCCGGCCGGCTGCCGACCGGGCGGCGGCTTACGGCTTGCAGCCCATCCTGATCGACGGCAACGATGTGGCCGCCGTGCGCTCCTGCATCGCCGAAGCCGTGGTCCGCGCGCGAAAAGGTGAGGGGCCGAGCCTGATCGAAGCCGACACCTACCGCCTCAAGGGCCACTCCGCGCTCGACCCGGCCGCCTACCGCCCGGCCGACGAAGTGGCGAGCTGGAAAACGAAAGACCCGCTGCTGCGCCAGCAGGCCGTGCTGCGCGAGGCGGGTGTCTCGGAGGCCGATCTGACCGCCTTCGACACCGACGCGCTGGCCCGCATCGAGGCCATGACCGACAGTGCGCTCGCCGCCGAGCCGCCCGATCCGGGCGATGCGTGGCGCGACGTGTGGAGCGATGGAGGCTGGCAGTGGCGGAACTGACTTATCGCAACGCCGTGGCGGCGGCGCTGGCGCAAGAAATGGCGCGTGACGAGCGCGTGGTGCTGCTCGGTGAAGACGTGGCCTGCGGCGGCGTCTTCAAAACCACCGTGGGCCTGCAGGAGCGCTTCGGTGCCGAGCGCGTGTGGGACACCCCGATCTCCGAGCAGGCGATTGCCGGTGCGGCCATGGGCGCGGCCATGGCGGGCCTGCGGCCGGTCGCCGAAATCATGTTCGCCGACTTCTACGCCACCTGCTGGGACCAGGTGGCCAACGAGATCGCCAAGACCCGCTACATGACCGGCGGCCAGGTGACGATGCCGCTGGTGCTGCGCTGCGCCAACGGCGCCGGCGGCATGGGTTTTGGCGCGCAGCACGGCCAGTCGCTGGAAAACTGGGCCATGTGCGTGCCAGGCTTGAAGATCGTCTCACCCGCTTCGCCGGTCGAGATGTTCGGCCTGCTGGCTGCGGCCATCCGCGACAACGACCCGGTGATGGTGTTCGAGCACAAGGCCCTGTACGCGAGCAAAGAAGACTGCCCGCCCGGCGAACAACTGATTCCGCTCGGCCAGGCGCGTACCGTGCGCGAAGGCCGCGACGTGACCTTGGTGGCGCTGTCGATCACGGTCGGCATCTGCGTCAAGGCGGCGGCCCAACTCGCTGCGGCGGGGATCGACGCCGAGATCCTCGACCTGCGCTGCCTGGTGCCGCTCGATGTCGCCAGCGTGCTGCGCTCGGTGCAAAAAACCGGGCGCGTCGTCATCGTCGAAGAGAACCCGGGGCAGCTCGGCTGGGGCGCATCGATCGCCGCCATCCTGGCCGAAGAAGCGTGGGATCACCTGACCGCGCCGGTCATCCGAGTGAGCGCTGGCAACGTGCCGCTGCCCGTCGCCGCCGAGCTTGAAGCGCAAGTTCTCGTGTCACCGGCACGTGTGGTCGCTGCGGTGACCGCGTTGTGCAAAGGCCGCACGCAAGCCGTCTGAAACCGACCAGCAGGAGAAAACCATGGAAATTCGAGGCCAAGAGGTGTTGCTTCCGCTGTCGGCGGTGTCGGCGTTTCCGCGTCCGCATTGGTTGCAAGGACGAATCCTCGGCTCACTGCACGAGCCGGTCTACCGCAGCCACAACCTGCGCGTCACGTACGAAGATGCGTGCAAGCTGTGCGCGCACGAGCAGGAAGCCGCGGGCCTCGACATCTTGACCGACGGCGCGCAGTACTACGAATGGGAAGCGCCGGGTTTCCAGCTCGAACCGATCTTCCACTTCGTTCCCGAAAACCTCGGCGGCTTCGTGCCCTACGGCCCGCCGGGCGACGGGGCGAAGTACAAGCCCTTCTACAAGGCCTCGGCCACCGGCCCCGTCACCTGGAAGCGGCCGATCTTCGAGCCGGTGGTTTATGCGATGCAAAACGCGACCCAAAAGCCGTTCAAGGTCGCCTTCCTGGGGCCCTCGCAGCAGGCCATGATCTGCGACGACCAGTACTACGGCTCGCCGCAGAAGCTGGCCTTTGCGCTGGCGGTGGCGCTGAATCAGGAGCTGAAATACCTGGTCTCGATGGGCCTGGAGTCGGTGCAGATGATCGACGTGCTCGCGCCCTACACGCAAGACGACTGGCAGATGGAGGCACAAGACATCTTGTTCGACGGCGTCAACGCGATCAAGTTCTGGCATGTCTGCTACGGCAGCGTCGACGGCCAGCGCGACGTGTTCGAGGGCAAGGTCAAGGAAATGATGCCGTTGTTCCACCGCTCGCGGGCCGATGTGATCCATGTGGAAACCGCGAACATGGGCTTCGTCGAACTCGATGCGCTGCGCGCGTTCCCGAAGAACAAGGTGCTCGGCATCGGCGTCATCGATGCCAAGAACACGATGGTCGAGTCCCCCGAACTCATTGCCGACCGCATCCGCAAGGGGCTGCAGGTGGTGCCGCCCGATCGCCTGCTGGTGTCGCCCGACTGCGGCCTCGGCTACTTCAGCCGCAGCGTCGCCTATGGGAAGCTGCGGGCCATGGGCGAGGCGACGCGGCGCGTGCGCGCGTCGCTCTGACAGAGGCATCGGCGCATGATCTACCGCATCAAACTGCCCCGCCTCGGCGAAACCATGGAAGAGGGCACCTTGACGACCTGGCACAAGCAGGTGGGTGACGCCGTGGCCAAGGGCGACCTGCTGTACTGCGTCGAGACCGACAAGACATCGATGGACATCGAGTCGGTCTGGGCCGGCCAGTTGCAAGAAATCTGCTGCCCTGCCGGCCAGACCATCCCGGTCGGCACGGTGCTGGCGGTGATCGCTGGCTGACGCCAGCGCATCGGCGCTCGCGAGTCACACACGAACGTGCACGCATGAGCGCTGCCTACACCGCCAGCGACAAACGCGTCGCACTCGATGCGCTGGCCGAGCACGTGGGCGATGGCGATCTTGTCGCGGTGGGTGGCGGTCTCTCGTCGCGCGAACCGATGGCGGTGCTGCGCGCGTTGATCCGCGCCGGTCGCAGCCGCCTGCAAGTCGTCGGCTCGGCCCATGGCATCGACATCGACCTGCTTTGCGGTGCTGGCGCGGTGGCGAAGTCGCTGGAAAGCTATGTGGGCTTCGAGCAAGACTTCGGCATGGCCCCCAACTACCGCCGCGCCTGCGAGTCGGGTGCGGCCGAGGTGGCCGACAGTTGCTGCTACACCGTGGTGCAGCAGTTGCGTGCCGCCGCTTATGGTGTTCCGTTCCTGCCGGTGCGCTCGGTGCGCGGCACCGGATTCGAAGCGCTGCACCCCGAATACCTGCCGATGACCTGCCCGTTCACCGGCGAGGAGTTGCTGCTGGTGCCCGCCCTGCAACCCGATGTCGCGATCATTCACGCGCAATACGGCGACGCCCACGGCAACCTGCGCATCGCCGGGCCGCCGGTCGCCGACACACTCTTTGCGCGTGCCTCGAAGAAGGTCATTGCCAGCGTCGAGCGCATCGTCTCGAACGATGAGTTGCAGTCGCTCGGCGGTGTCGACATTCCCTACTTCTACGTGGCGGCGATTGCCGAAGTGCCACTGGGCGCGCACCCGACCGCGTGCTACCCGATGTATGCCTACGACCGCGATCACACGGCTGCGTACTACGCCGCCGCGAGTGCCAGTGCAGAGGCGTTCCGCACCGACTACCTGGCCCGCTACGTCTTCGGCTGCACCGATCACGCCGAGTACCTGGCGCGCATTGGCGGCGAAGCCACGCGTGCGCGCCTCGCCTCCTGGAAAGACGGCGACGCTGCCTGGATGAAACTCTACGAAGGCGCTGCCTCGTGACGGCCGCCACCTGCAGCCTCGGCGAGGCGATGATCTACCAGCTCGCGCGCACCGTCAAAAACGGCGACCTCGCTTTCCACGGCTTCGGCTCGCCGCTGGTGCAACTGGCCTTGCACCTGGCCAAGCGCACCCACGCGCCCGATCTGGTGCTGGTGGCCGGGGCCACCTACGGCGTCAACCCCAGCCCGCCGTTTCTCACGCCCACCTCGAACGACTGGGTGCTCGACCGCGGCGCTGAATGCGCGCTCGACATCGAAACACTGTTCGACCTGGCTGCCTCCGGGCGCATGGACCGGATGTTCCTCTCCGGCCTGCAGATCGACCGCCACGGCAATGCCAACGTCACCCGCCTGGGCAGCGGCGAGCGCCCCTCGGTGAAGCTGCCCGGTGGGGGCGGCGGCTGCAACCTGTCGTGCGATGTCGGTCATTTCACGCTCTGGACGGCGGCGCACCGCAGCCCACCGGGGAAAAACGGCAAGCGCATGTTGCGGCTGGTCGAGGCCTGCGATTTCGTCACCAACCTCGGCCACCATGCACCCGATGGCCGCAGCCGACGCGCCCTCGGCCACCGGGGCGGCGGGCCCGACGCGCTGATCACCGAACTCGGCGTGTTCGACTTCGATGTGGAAGGCCACCTGCGGCTGCAAGCGGTTTATCCCGATGTCGAGGTTGCCGACGTCGCCGAGAACACCGGCTTTGCCCTGCGTGTGGCCGACGAGTTGCAAGTTGCCACACTCCCCGATGCCGAAGCGGTGGCGCTGATCCGCCGACTCGACCCGCTGGGTATCCACCGCAAAGAATTGCGCCCGGCCGACCACGAACGCCGCTTTGCGCTCGGCGGCGGTTGACCACGAAAGCCCAGATGACCGCACCCGCCCCTCTCGCCTTTCGTGACCAGCGCAACGTGGTGCCGCTGCCTTATCGCCAAGTCAGCGTGCAGCCCTACGCGGGTGCCATGACGGAAGCGGCGATCACGGCGCACCTGATGGGCCGTGAAGCCTACCGGCGCACCAATTTCATCGTCTTGCACCGGGGCCAAGTCGAGGCGAGCGAACTCGCAGTGGTTGCCATCCAGCGCGCTGCCGAAGAGCCGCTGTTTTCGCCGATCACGGCGGTCGAGGTGCTGGCGCTGCCCGACACCTGCGTGTATGCCCACGACGCCGAAACCGACTGCGCCAATCGCTCGGCCCTCGCCGCGCTGGCGCATGCCAAGGGCGTCGGGGTTGATCGCACCCTGGTGGTCGGCGGCCTCTACGACCACGTGAATTTCATCCACCACCCCGACCCGCTGGTGCTGCGCATCGTGGAAGTCGCGCCGCCCGAGCCGCCCAAGCTTTTTGATCTGGTGCGCCAGGTGCTGCGCTATGCCGATCTGCCGGCCATTCGTGTGGAACTCGAGCGCATCGAGATCGCCGATCTGGCGCGCCAGCACCCGTCGCCCGAGTACCTGGTGCCTTGCCGCTCGGGCGGGCTCGACCAATTGGGCGGGCATGTGAGCTTTCTCGACGAGCGGCCGGCCGAGCGGCGCGACTGGGTGCTGGTGGGCTGCGAGCGCAGCCTGCAGTTCCACCGCCACTACTACGGCGACGAGCCGCCGCGGGTCGAAATGTGCCCGCGGCGCATTGCCGGGGCGCGCAGCGAGCCGACGATGCTCAAGTGCTGCCTGCTCGAATTCGACATCGAGCGTGACGGCCAGGTCATGACCGTGCCCTGGGGCACCGACCTGGCGATGGTCGAGCGCGCCTTGCAGCAACTCGTCGGCGGGGCTGCCCATGCTTGACAGCCACTGGCGCGATGTCGCCGTGATCGCCGAGATGCGCGCCGAGCGCACCGCGCAGCCGCGCTCGACCGGCATGACGATGATCATCGACACCGGCCTGGGCGTGGCCGCCACCGCTGACATCCTGGAAGTTGCGGGCGACTACATCGATCTGTGGAAGCTCAGCTTCGGCACCTCGGTGTTCGTGCGTCCGGCGGTGCTGGAGCGCAAGCTCGAACTCATCAACGCGCGCAAGATCCTCACCTGCCCCGGCGGCACCTTGTTCGAGGCTGCGATCCTGCAGCAGCACTGCCGGGTCTACAACACGCGCGCGGTCGAGGTTGGTTTCACGGCGGTGGAGATTTCCGACGGCACGATCGAGCTGCCCGCGTTTCGGCGCGAACGCGTCATCGATTGCGCGCACAACGCCGGGCTGGTCGTCATCACCGAAGTCGGCAAGAAAGACCCGAACGCGCAGCCGCCGATCGAGCAGCTTGCCCAGCAGGCGCTGCGCGACCTGGAATGCGGCGCGCGCTGGGTCATCGTCGAGGGGCGCGAAACGGGCGTGGGCGTCGGCGTCTACAACGCGCAAGGCGCGCTCGATGTCGAAGGGCTCGATACCTTCGCGCGCATCCTCGGTGACAAGGTTGACCGACTGATCTGGGAAGCGCCGCAAAAGCACCAACAAACCGCGCTCATCGAGCGCTTCGGCATCAATGTCGGCTTGGGCAACGTGGCCCCCGAGCACGTGCTGGCGCTGGAATCGCTGCGCCTGGGCCTGCGCTTTGAAACCTTGAAGCCGATCGCCGACAAGCTGTTCAGCAACGGCCTGTGGGCGCCGGAGCAGATCGAGGGCGACGGGGCGGGCGGCGAAGCCGACGGGCAGGGTGGCGGGTCGCTCAGCGTCTCGCGTACGCCCATATTTCTCACGCCTGTGACAGCGGCGGTCTCACCCGCGGCTGCATCCGAGGTGTCATCCGGCACGCCATCGGCCACCTCCTCCGGGAGCGGGCGCGGGTGAGTGCCAGCGGTGTGGAAGCGTCTGCCGCAGGCGGCGACGGCGACAGCGCTCTGGAAGTCGGCGGGCGCCTGGCGAGCAGCCCCGCCGCCGAACTGGTGGCCCAGGCTTTCGCCGAAGAACTGCGTCACCAGGCGGTGCTCACCGAGGCCATCGGTTTCGTCGATCTGGCTTACGTGCTGGCCCTCATCGAAGCCGGCACCGTGCCGCGCGATGCGGGGCGCGCCCTGCTCGCCGCACTGATCGATCTGCACGACCACCCACAGGCGCTGACCCTCGCCCCGGCCCACGGCGACCTCTACACCAACCGCGAAGCCTGGCTCGCCGCCCGTACCCCTGCCACCGACTGGCTGGGCACCGGCCGCGCCCGGCGCGAGGCGACCACCACCGCGTTCCACCTCGTCGTCTGCGCCCGCGTGGCTGCCCTCGCGCAGTCGCTGGCGGCCCTCGGCAATGAATTGATCGCGCAGGCCGAGGCCCATCGCGATGCCCTGGTGGCCGACTACACCTATTTGCAAGCCGGGCAGCCGACCACCTTCGGCCACTACCTGCTGGGTTTTGTCGGCCCGCTGCTGCGCGACCTGGAGCGCGCGCGCGAGTTTCACCAGCGCTTCGACCGCTGCCCGGCCGGCTGCGGCAGCACCAACGGCTCGCGCCTTGCGCCCGACCGCGTGCGATTGGCTGCGTTGCTCGGCTTTGGCGGCGTGGTTGAACACGCGCGCGACGCGATGTGGCAGGCCGATGGCCCGATCGAAGGCATGGCGGGGGTGGTGGCCGCACTCGTCAACCTCGACCGGCTGGCCGAAGACCTGATGGTGTTCAACACCGTTGAATTCGGCGTGGTTGAACTGGGCGATGGGCAAGCCCGGGCGAGCAAGATCATGCCGCAGAAAAAGAACCCGTTTGCCCTCGCCTATGTGCGCTCCGCAGCCAACCAGGCCATCGGCCTGCAAGCCGCGCTGGCCGCCTCGGGCCGCACGCCCACCGGACAAATGGACAACCGCCTGCTCGCTTATGGTGAACTGCCGCGCGCGCTCCACCTCGCTGCGGGCGCTGCCGAATTGATGCGCGTGACCCTGGCGGGTCTCACGCTGTCGCACGCCGCCGCCGCGCGCACCTTGGAGCGCAGCTTCGTGCTCGCCACCGATCTGGCCGAGACGCTGGTGCAGGAAGCGGGGCTGGAGCACCGCGCGGCGCACCGCGTCGTCGGCCGGCTGTCGCGCAGCTTGCATGAAGCGAATCGTGAGGCCGCGTCGCTGACACCGGCCGATGTGGCAAGCGCTGCCGCTGCGGTGCTCGGGCGGCTCCTCACCGTCGATGCCGCCACACTCGCTCGGGCCCTTGATGCGCGCGCCGCCATTGCCGCGCGGCAAGGGGCGGGCGGTGCGGCCGAGGCGCCGATGAGCGCGATGCTCGCGTCGTTCCGCAGCCAGCTTGCGGCGTCGGCCACATGGTTCGAAGGTGCCACCGCGCGGGCCGACAGCGCACGCCAGCAGTTGCTCGCGATGGCCCGCCTAGTTGCCGGAGAGCGGTGATGTCGGCGGCCACGATGATCGACTCGGTGGTCTTTGGCAGCCTGTGGAGCCAGCGCGGCATCAAGGCGCTGTTCGACGAAATCCCGCGCACGCAGGCCTGGCTGGAGATCATCGCGGTGCTCGCCGAAGTGCAAGCCGAACACGGCCTCGTTCCCGCGTCGGCTGCCAGCGCGATCGCTGCCTGCTGCCGCACGGTGGAGGTCGATGCCGCGTTTTTCGCCGAGGTGGGCCGGGGCCGCGAGGAAAGCGGGCATTCGATGCAGGGCCTGATCCGCGCGATCCAGGCGCGGCTCGCCGCAGCCGATGCGCAGTGGGTCTACGCCAACGCCACCGTGCAAGACGTGACCGACACCTGGCTGATGCTCGCACTCCGCGAGGCACGGGCCCTGTTGCAAAACGACTTGTTGCAAGCCGACCACGCCTTGGCGACCCTGGCACGACGCCATCGCGACACGGTGATGGCCGGGCGCACGCACGGCCAGCAGGGCTTGCCGATCACTTTCGGATTCAAGGTGGCGGTGTGGCTGGCCGAAGTGCGCCGCCATCGCCAGCGGCTCATCGAGATCGCGCCGCGCATGGATGTGGCGCAGCTCTGCGGCGGCGTCGGCAGCGTGTCGTCGCTCGGGCCTCGCGGCCTCGATGTGCAGCTCCGCTTTGCCGAGCGCCTGGGCCTGCGTGCCCCAGACATTTCGTGGACGACCAGCCGCGATGTGCTCGCCGAATGGTGTGCGCTGCTCACCCTGATCACCGGCACCGCCGACCGCATCGGCCACGAGGTGGTGAATTTGCAGCGCAGCGAGATTGGCGAAGTGCGCGAGGGCTTCGTTGCGGGCACTGTGGGCAGCATCACGATGCCGCACAAGCGCAACCCGGAGATTGGCGAACACCTGGGCACGCTGGCGCGGCTGACGCGGCACCTGAGCGCTGCGGTGCAGGAAGGTCTGGTGCACGACCACGAGCGCGACGGCCGCGCCTGGAAGACCGAATGGCATGCGATCCCCGAGGCCACGATGCTGGCGGGCCGGGCGGTCGAGTTGCTGGGCGATATGGTGTGCGCGCTCGAAGTCGACGCCGCACGCATGCGCGCGAATCTAGAGGCCAGCGGCGGCGCGGTGCTCTCCGAGGCGGTGATGCTGGCGTTGGCGCCGCATATCGGCCGCGACGCGGCGCACCGCTTGCTGTACGACTTGGCGATTGCGGCACGCGACCAAGGCCGCAGCCTGATCGACGCGGTGCGCGCCGACCCGACGATTGCGGCCACCCTGAACACGCACGCGCTGGAGCCGCTGCTCGACCTGGCACGCCAGACCGGCCACTGCGCTGCCATGATCGATCAGGTGCTGGCAGGAGACACCTTGCCGTGAACGCCGATGCCTACGCCCGCCTCGATGCGCTGCCGCGCGAACGCCTGGGACTTTTGCCGACGCCGCTGGTCGAAGCGCCGCAACTGGCCCGCGCGATCGGCGTGCCGCAGTTGTGGATCAAGCACGACGAGCTGATCGGCTTCGGCTTCGGCGGCAACAAGGTGCGCGGCCTGGAGTTGCTGATCGCCGATGCGCGGGCACGTGGCGCCGATGTGGTGGTCACCGGCGCGGGTGCGCAGTCGAACCATGTGCGTGCGACTGCGGCAGCGGCGGCGCATGCGGGCATGGAGGCGGTGGCGGCGTACTGGGGCGAAGAGCCGCCGCAGGCGCAAGGCAATCTGCGCCTGACCCGCCTGCTCGGCGCGCACACCCGGTTCACGAACAACGCCGACCGCGCCGAGGTCGATGTTGCGATTGCAAACATTGCGAGAGAGTTGCGTGCGGCGGGCCGAAAGCCTTATGCGATCCCGCGCGGCGGCGCTTGCGCGCTCGGTGTGCTCGGCCACGTGCTGGCGGCGCGCGAGTTGCAGCGGCAATGCGCGTTGCAAGGGCTCAGCCCGGGCACGATTTTTCTCGCGGTGGGCTCCGGCGCCACCCTCGCAGGCTGGTTGCTCGGCAGTGCGCTGCTGGGCGCTGAATGGCGCATCGAAGGGGTGACGGTGAGCCGGCCAGCCCACGAGGTGCGCGCCCGCGTGGCCACGCTCGCCGCCGAGGCGGCCGCGCTGCTCGGTGTTCCCGCCGTGGTGACCGAGGCCTGCTTGGTGGTGCATGAAGGCCACATCGGCGCGGGCTACGGCCTGCCCACGGCGGAGGGTGACGCAGCCATCGTGCTGGCGGCGCGGGCGCAGGGCTTGTTTTTCGACCCGACCTACACCGGCAAGGCGTTCGCGGGACTCATCGCGCTGGCGGCGCAGGGCCGCTTTGCCGACCGCGGCCCGCTCGTGTTTTTGCACACCGGCGGTGAACCCGCGCTGTTCGCGCAGGGCTCG
>JANXTP010000126.1 GCA_025352345.1 Burkholderiales bacterium
ATTTAAACGACTTCTTGCAGCAGCTCGGGCAAATGAAAAAAATGGTCGGTGGCGGTGGACGGAAACCACTCGGCACCGGCTTGCTTGGTCACCGTCTTCAACTGCTCGATGGCGGCCGGCCGATACACGTCGGCCGACACGGTGAGCACCTTCTTCTTGCGCTTCTCGATCAGGTGCTTGGCGAGCTTGGCGGTGGTGGTGGTCTTGCCCGCACCTTGCAGGCCGGCCATCAAGATCACCGCCGGGGGTTGCACCGTGAGGTTGATGTCGGACACGCCCCCGATCTCGTTGCTCCCCATGGTCGCTGCCAGCTCGCGGTTGACGATGCCGACCAGCGCCTGCCCGGGGTTGAGCGAGCCAACCACCTCGGCGCCGAGCGCCTTGTCTTTCACCCGCGCGATGAAGTCGCGCACCACCGGCAGCGCCACGTCGGCTTCGAGCAGCGCCATACGCACTTCGCGCAGCATGTCTTGCGCGTTCGATTCGGTGATGCGCGCCTGCCCGCGCATCGTCTTGACGGCGCGACTCAGGCGGTCGGTGAGGGTGGAAGCCATGGTCTGCGAGGCGCTGCCGTGAACGGCGTGGCGCGAAAGTACACTTTGAAGATGAGTCTATCTCCCGAGGTCTCGCCATGATTCCGGCGTCGTTTCCCGCGCTGCTGGCCTTGGTCAGCCTGCTGGCTTTGCTGGCCTACGGCCGCGCCGCCACCGTGCCGGAAAGCGCGCCCGGCGGGCTGCGCATGTACCTGTTGACGGGTTGGGTGTTGCAGGCCGCGGCGATCGTGATCGACACCTCGGGTGTCGGCACCGGCATCGAGGGCGCGCGCTTCGGCTTTGCACCGGCCCTGTCGGTGACCGTGTGGCTGGTCATCACGGTGTATGTCGTGGAAAGCCGCTTCCTGCCGTTACGCGGCGTGCGGCGCAGCTTGGCCTTGCTGGGCGCCCTGGCGGTGGTGCTGGCGCTGTCGTTCCCGGGCCAGTTGCGACCGCATGCCGGCTCACCCTGGGCACCGATCCACTGGGTGCTCGGCATCGCCTCCTATGGACTGTTTGGCGCAGCGGTGTTGCATGCGGCCATGATGAGCCGGGCCGATAGGCAGATGCGGCAGACCTTGCAGCCGGGCCGGATCGGCGCTGCCGGTGCGCTCGATGCATTGCCCATCGGTGGGCCGCCGATGGGCCTGCCGCTGATGCGCCTGGAGAGGCTGACCTTCCGGTTTGTTTCGGCTGGTTTCGTCACGTTGTCGCTGGCAATTTTCCTGGGCTGGCTGTTTGCCGCTCCTTGGCGCTGGGATCACAAGGTGGTGTTTTCTGTGCTGGGGTGGCTGGTCTATGCCGGCTTGCTGGCCGGCCGCCGACGTTTCGGCTGGCGCGGGCCGCAGGCCACGCGCTGGGTCTATGTCGGTGCGGGGCTGCTGCTGCTGGCTTATGTCGGGTCTCACTTTGTAGCCGAGGTGCTGCTGCACAGGCCACCCGAGGTGCCATGACCACCACCGCTGCGCGATGAAATTCTTCCTGCTGCTGGGACTGTTTTTCGTGGTGGTCTGGCTGATCCGTGGTGGCCGGCGCCGTGGTCTGCCAGGCGCGCCAGCGCAGGCGCCAGTCGCGCCGCCGGGTGGCGACCAGGCGGCCAGTGAAAGCATCGTCGCCTGCCTCCACTGCGGCCTCCATCTGCCGCAAAGCGAGGCCATCTCAGGTGCTGCGGGCTGGTTCTGCGGCGACGCACACCGCCTCGCCCACGACATCGCCCAGCCGCGCTGAATCCCGTTTCGATGGTCGATGCCGCCGGCCCCCCTGAACGTCGCAAGACCGACCGTCGCAGGCGCGCACGCGGCACACGCACCGATGAATCGTGGTTCGGCGCGTTCATCGGGGACAGTGATTCACTGACCTCCGGCGACAGCCGCCGCGACGAGGCACAAGACGATGCGACACGCCATGCCGAGGCCGATGCGGCGTTGGAGGCGCGCCTGCTGTCGCAAGGCGGCCTGTCGACCAGTGCCGGTGATGCCTCTGCCTTCCACCGCATCTACCGTGCTTTCTTGAGTGCCCGCGCCGCACTCGGCGTGGCGCTGGTCGCCACGCTGGCGGTGGCTGGTTTGTTCGGCGCGCGACCCAGTGTCGCGGTGGCCTGGATCGGCATCTCCTATGCCGCTCTGGCGATCGGCCTGTGGTTGTGGCCCGGCACCGGTGTCGCCGACGAGCATGACGAGTCGCCACGGCTGGGCCGTTTGACCTGGCTGGCCTGCATTGGTGTGGACATCGTCTGCTTTGCCGCCTTGCATGTGCTGACGCCCTCCAGCGGCCTGAATTTCGCGGCGCTGCTGGTGCTGCCGGTGCTGACGGCCGGGGTGCTGACGCGGCGCGTGCAGGCGCTGGCCACCGCCGCTGGCGTGGCCCTGCTGCTGCTCGGCAACGCGTGGCTCGGCGTGCTGGCCGGCGGCGAGCCGGCCACCCTGATGACGCAGGCCGGCCTGGCAGGCAGCGGCTTGTTCGTCATCACCGTGCTGGCCGGTGAGCTGGCGAGCCGGCTTGCGCGGGAGGAGCTGACCGCGCGCGACAGCATGGAACTGGCGCGTCAGCAGGTGCAGCTGAACCGGCTGGTGATCGAGGAAATGCAGGACGGTGTGCTGGTGGTGGATCGAACCGGCCGCGTGCGCGCGGCCAACCCGGCCGCGCGGCGATTGCTGGTGCGCCGCGGGCTCGGTCGTCCGGCGCCGTTTCAACTGCGCGGAGTACCGGCGTGGGACTACCTCGTGAAGACCGTCGAGCGCGGTTTCCACGAAGCCGTCTGGCCCGAGGCCGGACGTGATGTGATGCTGCAATTCGAACAGGGCACCACCCGCACGCTGCGCGTTCGCATCCGTTTCACGCGCGGTGCCGACGAGCCCTCCGCCGAAGAGCTGTGCGTGCTGCTGCTGGAAGACGTGCGCAGCATGCAGGCGCGCATGCGGCAGGAGAAGCTCGCTGCCATGGGGCGCGTCTCGGCGGGCATTGCGCACGAAATCCGCAACCCGCTGGCGGCGATCGCCCAGGCCAATGGCCTGCTGGCCGAAGATGCTGCCACGCCCAGCCAGCAGCAGCTCACGCGCATGGTGGCCGACAACGTCAAGCGATTGACGCGCATCGTCGACGACGTGATGGAGGTCGCGCCGGGCACGGTGATCGACGCGGGCGTCATCGATGTCACGGCCGAAGTGGGCGCAATCTGCAGCGACTGGGCGCGCGCGGCCGGGCTGGAGCTGGGCGACAGCAGCCAGTTCAAGGTCGAACTGCCCGAAGAGCCGCTGGGCGCCAGTTTCGATGTCGAGCACCTGCGGCGCGTGATGATCAATCTGCTCGACAACGCCCGGCGCCATGCCACGGCCACACCGGGCGCGGTGCGGGTGCGGCTGATCGCGCTCGACGAGGTCACGGTGCAGCTCAGCATCAGCAGCAACGGCCCGACCATCCCCGACGACGTCGAGCGTTACCTGTTCGAGCCGTTCTTCTCAACGCGTAGCCGGGGCACCGGTCTGGGCCTGTATATTTGCCGACAACTGTGCGAGCAATACAGCGCCAGCATCGACTACCGGCTGCGGCCCGTGACCGAAGCGAACCGCAATGATTTCGTTGTCAGCATGCGGCGGCGCAGCGGCTTCAGTGCAGAGGCTGGCCTGCAGTTCCCAAGGTGATGTGACGACGCCCTGACACGTTCCCGCCATGTCCTCCACCGCCTATTTCAGTCTGCTCGTCGTCGATGACGAACCTGACTTGCGCACGCTGTACGAGCTGACGCTGCTGCGCGAGGGTTATGAGATCGAAACCGCCGGCAGCGTCGAGGAGGCGCGGCTGCATCTGCAGGACCGCGTCTACAGCGCCGTCATCACCGACATGCGGCTGCCAGACGGCACCGGGCTCGATCTGCTGGCCTACCTGGAGAGCGAAGGTCGGCGCGAGAAAGCGATCGTCATCACCGCCTATGGCTCGGCTGAAAACGCCGTGGAAGCGCTGAAGGCCGGTGCCTACGATTACCTGACCAAGCCCGTCGATCTGAAGCAGTTCCGTGCGGTGGTGGCCTCCGCCCTCGGCCGCGGGCCGGCGACGGGCCCGACCCTGCTGCCGTCCAGTTTCCCGTCCGGTGAGCTGCCACCGGCGAAACCCACCGCCCGCGCTGCGGCCGAGTGCGCGCCCGCGGTGGCGGTGCCGTCGTCTGCTGCGGCCGTGCCGTCCAGCGCGGCACTGAACCGCATGGCCGGTCAGTCCGCCGCGATGAAGCAGGTGCGCGCGATGGTCGACAAGGTGGCGCGCAGCATGGCGCCGGTGCTGGTGCAAGGCGAGTCCGGCACCGGCAAGGAACTGGTCGCGCGGGCCATCCATGAGGTCAGTGTGCGCAGCGCTCAGCCCTTCATCGCCGTCAACTGCAGCGCCATCCCCGACCACCTGCTGGAAGCTGAATTCTTTGGCTACCGGCGCGGGGCCTTCACCGGTGCCCATGAAGACCGCGAGGGCTTTTTCCAGGCGGCCGATGGCGGCACGCTGTTCCTCGACGAGATTGGCGAATTGCCGTTGGCGATGCAGT
>JANXTP010000156.1 GCA_025352345.1 Burkholderiales bacterium
GCAGGCGCTGGCCGAACTGGGCGTGAAGCTGGCGATCGACGACTTCGGCACGGGCTATTCGAGCCTGGCCTACCTGAAGCGCTTTCCGATCGGGCGGCTGAAGATCGACCGCAGCTTCATCCAGGGGCTGCCCGGCGATGAGGTCGATGTCGGCATCGTCAACGCCATCGTCAACCTGGGCAAGGCGCTGCACCTCGAGATGGTGGCTGAAGGCGTCGAAACCGAAGCGCAGCGCCTGTTCATGTTGAAGACAGGTTGCACCCAGTACCAGGGCGGGCTGTGCGCGCCGGCCCTCGATGCCTTGTCGTTCGAGGCGCTGCTCGATCGCGGGCCCGACTTCGAGCAGGACCTGCCGGACACCGACGACTGGATCGAACGCGGGTCCTGAGCGTCGTGTTGCTCACACGAGCGCGTGATGCGCTCGTGTCACAGGAATCGCTCCAGCAGACGGCGTGACCGCCGGTCCAGCGCCCGGCGATCGCGCACGATGAACTGGATGCCATGGCTGTCGGCGATCCACAGTGCGCCCTCGCTCAGGCGCCGGATGTCTTCCTCGCCTTTCAGCACGAAGCTGGTGGTGCCGCGGTCGGTCTCGACCTGCCAGATGCTCGGTGTTGAGAAGGTCGACACCGAGACGATGCGGCGTATCACCGGGGTGAACTCCCGGCTGAGCAGTTCGTCCGCGATCAGTGTGCGCAACGGCTCGGCCAGTTTGTCGAGGGACTCCACCCAGGCGACCTCGCGGCCGTCGCCATCGACCAGCGACAACCCCTCGTTGGGCGCTGCGATCGGAAAGCCCCGCACCGGTACCACGCCCGGATGGCGCAAGCCGTCGGCGCTGGTCAGCACCAGCAGGCCGTGCGCATCACGTTCGAGTTGAAAGGACGCTTCGTTCATGCGGGCAGCTCGGTGTGGCTCGATCCGCCGGCCGCCGAGGCGGGCATCGGCACTTCGATGGGGCCGGGGTTTGCCACCCATTCATCGGCCGCTGCCTGACGCACCTGTGCCTCGTGCAGCCGCCAGTAGGCACCGCGCCGGGTCATCAGCTCGTCGTGCGGGCCGACCTCGACGATCTGGCCGTGGTCCATCACGACCAGCCGATCGGCCTTGCGCAAGGTGGACAGCCGGTGTGCGATGGCGATC
Organism: Burkholderiales bacterium; assembly: GCA_025352345.1. Lineage (GTDB taxonomy): Bacteria > Pseudomonadota > Gammaproteobacteria > Burkholderiales > Burkholderiaceae_C > PBB1. The sequence goes on from JANXTP010000156.1 coordinate 1,144, forward strand.
GTCGTTCGGCCCTGCACCAGGTTGTCGAGCGCGTTCTGGATTTCCTTTTCGGTCTCGGTGTCCACCGACGAAGTCGCCTCGTCGAGGATCAGGATGCGCGGATCGATCAGCAGTGCGCGCGCGATGCTGATGCGCTGGCGCTCGCCGCCCGACAGGCCCTGGCCGCGCTCGCCGACCAGCGAGTCGTAGCCCTGCGGCAACCGCAGGATGAACTCGTGCGCATGCGCGGCGCGTGCGGCGGCGACGATGTCTTGCCGGCTGGCGTCTGGGCGGCCATAGGCGACGTTTTCGGCGATCGTGCCGAAGAACAGGAACGGCTCCTGCAGCACCAGGCCAATGTGGCGCCGGTAGTCGGCCACGCTGTAGCGGCGGATGTCGATGCCATCGACCTTGATGGCGCCGTCGGTCACGTCGTAGAAGCGGCAGATCAGGTTGACCAGCGTGCTCTTGCCCGAGCCGCTGTGGCCGACCAGGCCGATCATCTCGCCTGGCCGGATGTCGAGGTCCAGCCCGCGAATCACCGATCGGTTGCCATAGCGAAAGCCGATGCCCGCCAGCTCGATGCGGCCCTGCGGCTGCGTCAGCGCCACTGGCGTCGCCGGCTCCGGCACGTTCGACACATGGTCGAGGATGTCGAAGATGCGTTTGGCGCCAGCCGCGGCCTTCTGCGTCACCGAGACGATGCGGCTCATCGAGTCGAGCCGGCCGTAGAAGCGGCCGATGTAGGCAATGAACGCGGTCAGCACGCCGACGGTGATCTGGTGCTTCGACACCTGCCAGATGCCGAAGGCCCAGACCACCAGCAGACCGATCTCGGTCAGCAGCGACACCGTGGGCGTGAACAGCGACCAGGTCTTGTTCAGCCGGTCGTTGACCTGCAGGTTGCTCTGGTTGGCCGCCTTGAAGCGCTGGGTTTCGCGGCCTTCTTGGGCGAAGGCCTTGACGACGCGGATGCCGGGAATCGTGTCGGCCAGCACATTGGTCACTTCGGACCAGACCCGGTCGATCCTCTCGAAGCCGGTGCGCAAGCGGTCGCGCACCGTGTGGATCATCCAGCCGATGAAGGGCAACGGCAGCAGCGTCACCACCGCCAGCCAGGGGTTGATTGAAAACAGGATGGTCGCGGTCATCACGATCATCAGCACGTCGGTGGCGAAATCAAGCGCATGTAATGACAGAAACACGCAGATGCGATCAGTTTCGCTGCCGATGCGCGCCATCAGGTCGCCGGTGCGCTTGCCACCGAAGTAGTCGAGCGACAGCTGCAGCAAGTGTTCGAAGGTCGCGGTGCGCAGGTCGGCGCCGATCCGCTCGCTGACCAGTGCCAGCAGATAGGTCCGCGCCCAGCCCAGGCCCCAGGCCAACAGTGCCGCCAGCAGCAGGCCGCCCAGGTACAGCGCGACATGCATCGGGTCGATCTGTTGGCCGTTCTGGAACGGGATCAGGATGTCGTCCATCAGTGGAATCGCCAAGTACGGGGGCACCAGCGTGGCGGCGGTCGACGTCAGCGTCAGCCCGAATCCGGCGGCCAGCGGCTTGCGATAGGGATGCGCGAAGCGCCACAGCCGCAGCAACACCCAAGTCGACGGCACCGCCTGCACTTCGCGGCTGCACACCGGGCAATCCTCGCTGTCGGGTGGCAGCGGCGCCCTGCACGACGGACACAACGCGAGCTCATCGACGCTGGAATCACCCACGGCCGAGCCATCCGGCGCTGAGCGGCGCGCCTGCTGCAGCTCGAACAGCGTCACCAGGCGCAGCGCGTAGACGTTTTGCGCCAGCGTGAAGCGCCAGACGGCCAGCCGGCCGTCCTCGCCGTGCAGCGACAGCGTGCCCACCCCGCCGTGGTCGCTGTGCCGCAGGCGCAGCCGCTGGCCGGCCGGGTCATCCAACCGCCAGCCGTCCCACGGCGCTTCGGCGGCATCGTTCCCGGCCTGACGCACCAGCAGCCGGCGATCTGTCAGCACCAGGCGCCCGTCGGCGTAGAGCAGTTGCGGTGACAGGTCAACCAGCAGCGTTCCGAGCGCGTTCTCGTCGGACTCGAGCGGCACAGCCCCCGAGTTCACGGCGACGGGCAACGCAGGAGCAGGGTCTTGAATTGGATGGGAATGCTGCATGTGAAGGTTGCACCGCTGACTGAACGGATGACATGGTCATCGAACAGGGCCCGCGATTCTCGCCGAGCGGCCCGCTTCCAGAACACCTCCCCCAAAACATGAAGACATTCGACGACATACGCCTGCAGCGCATCACCTACCTGCGTGGCCCGAACATCTGGACCTACCGCCCTGCGCTTGAAACCTGGCTGGACCTGGGGGAACTGGAAGACCACCCCAGCCACCTGCTGCCGGGCTTCAACGAGCGGCTGGTCGCGCTGCTGCCGGCCTTGGTCGAGCACCATTGCGGTGTTGGCGAGCGCGGCGGCTTCCTCGAACGGCTGCAATCGGGCACCTGGGCCGGCCACGTGCTGGAACATGTGGTGATCGAGTTGCTGAACCTGGCGGGCATGCCCACCGGCTTCGGCCAGACCCGCAGCACCTCGCAGCGTGGCGTCTATCGGATGGTGTTCCGCGCCCGCGACGAGCATGTGGCTCGCACGGCGCTGGCGGCAGGGCATCGCTTGGTGATGTCTGCGATCAACGATGTGCCCTTCGATCTGAGCGCTGCGGTCGAGCGGGTGCGCGAGAAGATCGACGACTGCTACTTCGGCCCCAGCACGGCCAGCATCGTCGCGGCAGCGACCGAACGCGGCATCCCGCACATCCGGTTGAACGCCGGCAATCTGGTGCAGCTGGGCCACGGTGCGCGGCAACGCCGCATCTGGACGGCCGAGACCGAGGACACCAGCGCGATCGCCGAAGGCATCGCCAGCGACAAGGATTTGACCAAGACGCTGCTCAAATCCTGTGGCGTACCGGTGCCCGAGGGCGAGGTGGTGTCGAGCGCCGCAGCCGCCTGGGCAGCGGCACAGGAGATCGGCCTGCCGGTAGTCGTCAAGCCGACCGACGGCAACCACGGCCGCGGCGTCACGCTCGACCTGATGACCCAGGAAGATGTCGAGGCCGCTTACGCGGTGGCCGAGCCGGAGGGCAGCGACGTCATCGTCGAGCGCTACATCCGCGGCCATGAACACCGTTTGCTGGTGGTCGGTGGCAAGGTGGTGGCGGCGGCCCGTGGCGAGTCGGCCTGCGTTACCGGCGATGGCCGCTCCAGCGTTCGCGAACTGATCGACGCCCAGATCAACAGCGATCCAAGGCGTGGCGCCACTGAAGACCACCCGCTCGGGCTGATCGATCTCGCCACCGATGGCGCGGTCATGCTCGACCTGCAACGCCAGGGACTGACCCCGACCGACGTACCGGTTTCCGCGCGCCGCGTGCTGATTCAGCGCAACGGCAACGTCTCGATCGATTGCACGGACGAGGTTCACCCGGAAGTCGCGCACCAAGTGGCCTTGGCCGCCCGCGTGGTCGGGCTGGACATCGCCGGCATCGATGTGGTCGCGGAAGACATCTCGAAGCCGCTGCACCTGCAGGGCGGGGCGGTGGTCGAAGTCAATGCCGGGCCCGGTCTGCTGATGCACCTGAAACCCGCTGAAGGCACGCCGCGTCCGGTCGGTCGGGCCATCGTTGACCACCTGTTCCCCGAAGACGAAGCGGACGGGCGCATCGACATCGTCGGCATCGCCGGCTCGGTCGGCACGCACACGATGGCCAGGCTGGTCGCTTGGTTGCTGCATCTGAGCGGCCGCCGCGTCGGCTTGGCCTGCCGCGACGGCTTGTTCCTAGGCAGCCGCCAGATCGACCGCAGCGACGGCGCGCGCTGGGAGGCCGGTCACCGGCTGCTCATGAACCGCAGCGTCGATGCCGTGGTGATCGAGAACGGTGCCCCGTCGGTGTTGAACGATGGGCTGGCCTACGACCGCTGCCATGTCGGCGTGGTCACCGACCTGACGCTGGCACCCCACGATGCCGCCGTACTGGCGGCGCATGACGTGTTTGGGTCCGACCAGTTGGCCAAGGTGCTGCGCACTCAGGTGGATGTGGTCACCGCCAGTGGCGTTGCCGTACTGAATGCCGCTGATCCGCGGATTGCCGACATGGCTTCGCTGTGCGACGGCGAAGTGATCTTCTATGCCCGTGACGGCGGCAACGAGGCGTTGGTGGCCCGACGTGCCGCCGGTGGGCGCAGCGTTTTCATGCGCGACGGTTGGGCCGTGCTGGCGGCAGGCGCGCTGGAAACGGTGTGTGCGAATGTCGACCATGCCACCCGCCGGTTCACCCCGCCTGCACACGCAATGATGCCCGTTGCCGATCCGGCCGAGGTGCTGCTGGCCTCGATCGCCAGCGCCTGGGCGCTGGGCATCTCGCCCGAACTGATGGCTGCCGGCATCGAGACCTTTCCGGTGGCGGTGACCACCGGCGTGATCGCCGCGGTGCAAACCACGCCCGATGCGACGCCGAATGCATCGGCCGTCGCGTCGGCCGCCACCCCCACCGAGCCACTGATGGCGTCGGTCTGATGAAGTTTTGCGCCTGACCGATCCGTTGGGCAGAAAGCACTTTCGATGAAAGTCACCCGCGTCCGTGCCTTGCGCGGACCCAATCTCTGGACCCGCCACACCGCCATCGAAGCGGTCGTCTCCTGCACTGCTCCCGAGTGTGTGCTGGAAAATATCGGTGGGTTCGAGGCCCGTGTGCGCTCGCTGTTTCCGGCCATCGGTGCCTTGCACGCGGCCAGCCAGCAGCAACCGAAGTCGCTCGCGCATGTGCTCGAATCGGCCGCGCTGGCGCTGCAAGCGCAGGCCGGCTGCCCGGTAACCTTCAGCCGCACCTCGGCCACCGTCGACCCCGGGATCTACCAGGTGGTCGTTGAATACAGCGAAGAGGCAGTCGGGCGAGAGGCCTTTGAACTGGCGCAGGCGCTCGTCAAGGCGGCTGTGCACAACCGGCCGTTCGACGTCGATGCGGCCATCAAGCAACTGCGTGCCACTTACGAAGACGTGCGCCTGGGCCCCAGCACCGGTGCCATCGTCGATGCCGCCGCAGCGCGTGGCATCCCGTGGCGACGTTTGACGCAAGGCAGTCTGGTGCAGTTTGGCTGGGGCTCTCGCCAGCGTCGCATCCAGGCCGCCGAGATCGACGCCACCAGCGCGGTGGCCGAATCGATCGCGCAGGACAAGGACCTGACCAAGAAGCTGCTGCTCGCCGCTGGCGTACCGGTGCCCTATGGCCGGCCGGTGTCGAGTGTGGAAGAAGCCTGGGCAGTGGCGTTGGAAATCGGCCTGCCGGTGGTCGTCAAGCCGCAGGACGGCAACCAGGGCAAGGGTGTCACCGTCAACATCGTGAACCGAGAGCACCTGGAGATCGCCTACCGCGTGGCCGCCGAGATCGGCGAGGTGATGGTCGAGCGTTTCCTGCCGGGCAGTGATTACCGATTGTTGATCGTCGGCGACCGCATGGTCGCGGCCGCCCGGCGTGATCCGCCGCAGGTGCTGGGCGATGGCGAGCACACGGTGCGGCAGCTGGTGGATCAGGTCAATGCCGACCCGAAACGCGGCGACGGACACTCGACCTCGCTGACCAAGATCCGCTTCGACGACATCGCCGTGGCGCGCCTCGGCGAGCAGGCGCTGACGCCTGAATCGGTGCCCGCCAAGGGCCGTCGGGTGGTGTTGCGCAACAACGCCAACCTGAGCACCGGTGGCACCGCCACCGACGTGACCGACAGCGTCCACCCCGAAATGGCCGCGCGTGCCGTGACCGCAGCGCAGACGGTGGGGCTGCACATCTGCGGTGTCGATGTGGTGTGCGAAAGCGTGCTGCGCCCGCTGGAAGAACAAGGCGGCGGCGTGGTTGAGGTCAATGCCGCGCCCGGCCTGCGCATGCACCTGGCGCCTTCATACGGCAAAGGGCGGCCGGTCGGTGAGGCGATGGTCGCGAACCTGTATGCCCACGGCGAGGATGGCCGGATTCCGGTGGTCGCGGTCACTGGCACGAACGGCAAGACGACGACCGCGCGGCTGATCGCACACCTGTTCTCGACCAGCGGCTTGCGGGTGGGCATGACCAACACCGACGGCGTCTACGTCGAAGGCCGAAAAATCGACAGCGGCGACTGCAGCGGCCCGAAGAGTGCGCGCAATGTGCTGATGCACCCCGATGTCGACGCGGCGGTGTTCGAGACTGCGCGCGGTGGGGTGTTGCGCGAAGGGCTGGGCTTCGACCGTTGCCAGGTCGCGGTGGTCACCAACATCGGCAGCGGCGACCACCTCGGCCTGAACTACATCACCACCGTCGAAGACCTCGCGGTGCTGAAACGTGTGATCGTGCAGAACGTGGCACCGACCGGCTACGCTGTGCTCAACGCCACCGACCCGAACGTGGTCGCGATGGCTGCCAACTGCCCGGGTGAGGTGATCTTCTTCGCTGCCGATCGCCAGCATCCGGTGATGGTCACGCACCGTGCGCAGGGTCATCGCACAGTTTGCGTCGAAGGCGAATGGCTGGTCGCGTCGCAGGGCGCCTGGCGCGAGCGCGTCGCATTGCGCGACGTTCCGTTGACGCGCAACGGCGCGATCCGTTTCCAGGTCGAGAACGTGATGGCGGCGATGGGTGCTGCCTGGGGCGCCGGTTTGGCCTGGGACGCGGTGCGACGCGGGCTGGCCAGCTTCTCCGGCGAAAGCGACAACGTGCCTGGCCGTTTCAACGTGATGAACTATCGCGGCGCCACCGTCATTGCCGATTACGGCCACAACCCCGACGCGATGCGCGCGCTGGTGTCGGCTGTCGAGGCGATGCCGGCACAGCGGCGAACGGTGGTTATCAGTGGTGCCGGTGACCGGCGCGACGAAGACATCCGCGAGCAGACACAAATCCTCGGCGACGCCTTCGACGACGTGCTGCTGTACCAGGACGCCTGCCAGCGCGGGCGCGCCGATGGCGAGGTCATCCGCCTGCTGCGCGAGGGATTGGAAGGCGCGAAGCGCACGCGGCGGATCGAAGACATCCGCGGCGAGTTCATTGCCATCGACCGTGCGCTTGATCGCCTGGAGCCTGGCGATCTGTGCCTGGTGCTGGTCGATCAGGTCGACGAAGCGTTGGCTCACTTGTCGAAAAAGGTTGCCGCCGCCTGACGTCGCCAAGCTGACTCCAGCCGGTGGCACCCCCGAACGGGGGCCGTCCCCTGATGGATTTTCTTGAGCCGGTGCCCGCCCGATCATTCGCATCCACAGACCCGCGATGCGGGCAAGGGGCGACAGATGAAATTCGAAGAGCGTGTCGACGGCGACTACCGGATTTACGCCGGTGCGCTGGATGTGCTGCGGGGCGATGGCTACATCGCCGCCGTGGTGGTCAACCGCACGAGTTCACAACACGCCAAGGGGCAGGAGGTTTTTCGCGATGAAAGCCTGGCCTGCGGCCACCGCTGGTCGACTGCCGACGAGGCCTTGATGTTCGCGCTGTGCAAGGCGCGTGAGTGGATCGGTCATCAACGCCAGCATCTGCCTACGCTCGGCGACCAGCGAGCGATGCAGGTCTGAGCGCGCCGCCTAACTGATTGACCAGCAGGCCGACCAGCACGAAGGCCACCCCGGCCCACTGCGCCGTGCTCAGGCGCTCGGAGAGAAAGAACGAACCGGCCCACAGGCCGACCACCGGCACCAGCAAAGAGAACGGCGCGATGCGCCCGGCTGGATGACGCTGCAGCAGCCGCATCCACAGTGAGTACCCGACCAATGTCGCCAGCAGCGACAGGTACCCGACGGCCGCCCATTCGCGTGCGCCCATCGCAGTCAGCGAGCGCCAGCTCTCATCAGCGCCCTCCAGCCCCACCGCGATCGCCAGGAATGGCAGTACCGAGACCGCACTGCTCCAGACGATGAAGTGGAAGGGTTCGATCTGCGCGGCGCCGCGCCCCATCAAACGAACGAGCAGGTTCGACCCGGCCCAGGACAAGGCGGCCGCCAGGGTCAGCACAAAGCCCAGCAGCGTCATGTCGCGCGGTCCGCTGCCGTGGCTCGCGGCGATCAGCGCGAGCCCCGCGGCGGCGATCAGCAGCCCCACGCCGTGATGGAGGCGGGCCCTTTCGCCGAGCACCGGAATGGCGAGCACGACCGTGAACAACACCTGCGCCTGTAGAACGGTCGAGGCCAAGCCCGAGGGCATGCCGAAATGCAGTGCGGTGAACAGAAGGCCGAATTGCATGAGTCCCTGGAGCAGTCCATAGCTCACGATCAAGCGCCAGGAGGCGCGAGGCCGTGGAACGATCCACAGCAGAGGCAGCGAGGCCATCGCGAAGCGTAAGGCGCCGAGCATCATCGGACTGACCGCCGTCAGAGCTACTTTCATCACGACGAAATTCAGTCCCCAGATGATCACGACGGTGAGCGCGGTGAGCAGGTCTGCCCGTGACAAGCTGGGGTTCATTTCTTGCCCAGGGCGGCGTCGTACAAGGCCACGAATTCATCACAGCGCTCGAAATAGGGCAAGGCCCCGGTGGGCATCACGTCGAAGATCCAGTTTGGGCGCCCGGCGTAAGCCGACTTGTGGCGGTAGTCGATGAAGTCGCCGCGCACGCCGTGCACCATCCACACCGGCATGGTCAGCGACTGGTACACGCGGGTGATGTCGGCGCTGAACAGGTGGGCGCTGACGAACCAGTAGGGTGCGAACTTCGAGCCGGGCTGGCGTGTCGTCAGCACGTCGTAGTCCAGCAGGCCCTCGTCGATCTGGGCGCTGCCCCAGGTCTTCTTCAGAAAGTAGCGGATCACCCCGCGCTTGGTCAGCCACCGGTACAGGCCGTCGCTCCAGCGCGGGTTGAAGAAGAATCGCCGCAGCCACGCGATGCCGCGGTGGCTGCCCGGTGGGCCGTTGAACGGCGCTCCGCGATTGAAGCCGGTCGGGCTGACCAGCGCGACGCTGCGAAAACGCTCAGGTACTTCCTGGGCGGCCCGTGCGGCGTACTCGCTGGACAGCGACACGCCGATCACGTCGATCGGCGCATCACCATGCACGCGCTGGATCTCGGCGACCATCGCGTGAACGGCATCGGTCATCAGACGAGGCAAGTAAGGGCGGTCGCCGCGCTCAGAGCAGCCGAAGCCCGGCAGGTCGGGCGCGTAGACCGGGCGCTGTTGTCGGTAATGTTCGTAGAGAGGTCGGACCTCATACGCTGAGCCCGAGGCGTTGATGCTGTGCAGCAGCAGCAGTGGCGTGCGGTCGGCCGAGGCACCCGCGCCTCCGGCAGGGCCAGCGACATAAAAAGACAGCCGACCGGCAATGCTGTCGATCTCGACGCGCTCACCGGACAAGGCAGGTGGCAGGGTGGGGACGCTGGGCGGGTTCGACATCGGTGGCATCAGCGAAGCGCTGCTATGCGTGGGCAGGCCGCCGTCACGGCCGCCTGAACACCACCACATGCTGCCAAGGCAGTGTGCGCGCAGTGCGTTCCCAGACCAGCGCGTGATCGGCTGCTTCGAGCCGCAACTGCGGCTCAGTCATCTTGTGCAGCGACTTGATGGGCACGCTGAAGTCTTCGCCGCGGTACTCGACAAAAATCACCCGTCCGCCGGGCCGCAGCGCGCACACGATGCTCGCCAAAACCTCATGTGGAAACGCCAGTTCGTGATAGACGTCGACCATGATCGCCAGATCGATCGACGCTTCCGGCAGCTTCACGTTGTCATCGGCGCCGAGCACCGGCACGATGTTGCTGTAGCCCGGGCGTTTCGCGGTGGTTTCGAGCACGCGCAGCATTTGAGGCTGCACCTCGATGGCGTACACCTTGCCTTTCGGCCCGACCTGCAGTGCCATCCGACGCGAGTAGTAACCGGTGCCGGCACCGACATCGGCCACGTCCATGCCAGGCTTCAGTGCCAGTTCTGCCATCAGCAGATCGGCGCGTTCCTCCTGTTGGCGCTCGGTGCGCTCCAGCCAGGCGGCGCCGTCGAACCCCATCATCTGGGCGATTTCGCGCCCGTGATAAACCTTGCCGATCCCGTCCGCGCTGGGCGGCGCAGCCTGGTAAGGCAGGGCGGTTTGCGCATGGATCGCCGCCGCCAGGCCGAAGCACATCAGCAGTGCCAGAAAAGCGTTCCGTGCGCTGCAGGCAATGACCGACACGCTGCGCATCCTCACGACAGCGCTTGGGTGTGGTCGCTGAAGAAGCGCCACATCTCCCGCGTGGCATCGGGCCCGCTGGGGTCGGTGTACGAGCCCTGCGCGCTGCCGCCCGACCAGGCGTGCCCGCCGCCGTGCACGACCCAGTGCTCGGCCTGGACGGCTGTGCCCGCTGCACCGGCGTATATGGTTCGTGTGTAGCGGCGGCCTTGTGCTGACACGCCGTGCTCAACCACAGGCGCCTCGGCGGCGTCGGTGTCGCTATGCTGGATTTCGCCGAGCGCCACGGCGATGGCCTGGCTGCCGTTTCCAGGGTGGACGACCGCATCACCATCACCGTGGAACACGATCGTCGGCAGCGGTGCCAGCGCGCTGACCGTGCCGATGGCGGCATCGCCAGGCTCGCCGCGATGGACCGGGCCGGGCGCCGAGGGCGGTGCCTTCGGGCCGTTCTTCATCGCCGACAAGGCCGACATCAGATCGCAGGCCGCGCCGCTGGCCAATCCAGAGTGAATGCCGACGGCAGCGTACAGGTCCGGGTAGGCTTGGCCGACGATGGCCGCCATCGCGCCACCGGCTGACAGCCCGGCGACATAGATCCGGCGGGCATCGAGTCCATGCTCAGCGATCACGGCGCAGGTCATGCCAGCCAGCACGGCCGCTTCCCCGTGCCCGCGTCGCTGGTGGCTGTGCTTAAACCAGTTCCAGCAACGCTGTGGATTGGCATCCTGAGCCTGTGCCGGGTACAGCACCGCAAAACCTTGCTCGTGCGCCAGCGTGTTCATGCCGGTGCCGAGCGCGAAGTCGGCCGGGTCCTGGGTGCAGCCGTGCAGCATCACGACCAGCGGCATCGGCATGCCGGACGGGCCGGCTGACGCTGCGGGTGGCAAGTAGAGCAGGTAGCTGCGGGTCAGTTCGGCTTCGCTATGGGAACCGGTCTGCGTCGAGCCTTCGTCACGCGCTGGGGTGCGCGCCAGCGGTGCAGTGTCGACCTCGGCGTTCGCCATCTCCGTCACGCAGCCGTCGATCACATCGCTGCGTGCGGGTTCGGTCGAGGCCGCGGGCAGCGGGGCCGGTTGGCGGCCCAGTGCCTGCTGGATCGCCTGCGTGGCCTCGCCCAGTCGCCCTGCGCGGGTCAGGCGCGTCACTTCTTTCATCCAGCGCTGCAGGGTTTCGGACATGGTGGCTTTCATGGCGACAGGATGGGCGGAACAAGGACGACAAAGCGTGTGAAGCGCCAGGGCGGTCATTTCAGCCGCCCCGCCAGCGCCCGTTTCACGTCGGCACTGGCGTGCAGCGCACCCAGCACCTCGAGCGACTCGATGGTGTCCAGCGCCAGTTCAGGCGTCACATCGGCAGCAATCGACGCCAGGCCGACGACCCGCAAGGTCAGCTTCTGCCGCGATTGCTGCAACACTTGCAAGTCCCGGCGGCTGATGTGCTGCAGGCCCATCACCAGCATCTTGCGGGCCACCACCTGTTTCAGCGCATCGCTGTGTTGCGTCAGCTGGTTGCGAATGGCGGTGCGGATGAAGTCGGTGCGGTTGCCGTAGAAGCCTTCACTGACCAGCAGATCGACCTGCCCGAGGTCGACATGGCCGAGGTTGATGGTGATCTTTTCCGAATCGACCGGTTTGCCGGCGGGACTGCTTTTGGCCAGGGCTTTGGCGCCCGAGGGGCGCGCGCCTGGCTTGGAGCGCGTAACCGGTGTGCGGGTGGCGGTGGTCGAGGTCATCAAATGTACTCTAGCACCATCCCGTAACCATCCATCTGGATGGTTACGGGCGTGATGCCGCCGCACGTCCGTTGCGGCGGTCAGATTGGAAGCCTGGCCTGAGAATTCGGCCACCATGCTGATGCCCACTTCCCCATGACCACCACAGCACCGCCGGCGCCTTGGTGGTCCGCGTTCGCTGCGCTGAAACAGGACCGGTTTTTCTGGGTGCTGGCACTGGCGCTGGTTGCACTGGCGACCTTGCAGCCGCAAAAGATCGCCAGCTACCCGTCGCTGGTCGATTGGCCGACCGTTGCTGCGCTGACCGGGCTGCTGGCGCTGACGCAGGCGGTTGAGTCCAGCGGGGCGCTGGCGCGGTTGGGCCGCTGGCTGGTCGCGCGCATGTCCACCGAGCGCGTCGCTGCGCTGGGCCTGGTCAGTGCAGCGGCGCTGCTGTCCACACTGCTGACCAACGATGTTGCGCTGTTCGTCATCGTGCCGCTGACGTTGGGGTTGTGCCGCATCACGCCGCTGCCGGCCACCCGGCTGATCGTGTTCGAAGCGCTGGCGGTCAATGCCGGATCGGCGCTGACGCCGGTCGGCAACCCGCAGAACCTGTTCCTGTGGCAGTTGTCGAAGGCATCGTTTGCCGAGTTCACCGGGCACATGGCGCCGCTGGTGGCGGTGCTGTTCGTGCTCTTGCTGGCGCTCACCGCGATGGCCTTTCGCAGCACGCCGCTGAACGCGACAAACCGCGAAGACCCGCCTGCACTCGACCGCCCGCTGCTGTGGGTCGCGCTGGCCTTGTACGGCCCGTTCTTGTGGTTGACCGACCGTGGCGACGCCGCCTGGGGCTGCGCTGCCGTCGTCGGGGTGATGCTGCTGCTGCGGCCGCGCGTGCTCGCCCGGGTAGATTGGGGCTTGCTGCTGGTGTTCGTGCTGATGTTCATCGACCTGCGGCTGATCGCCGGGCTCGACGCGGTTCGCAGCGCGATCGGCAGCTTTGGTCTGGCAGAGCCGCAGAAACTCTACGCAGTCGGTATCGCTGCGTCGCAGTTGGTGAGCAACGTGCCAGCCACCATCGCGCTGGCCGAGTATTCGCGCGACTGGCGGGTGATGGCCTATGCGGTGAACGTCGGCGGCTTCGGCATCGCCGTCGGCTCGCTCGCGAACCTGATCGCGCTGCGCATGGCGCCCGACGCCCGCGCCTGGCTGAGCTTTCACCTGTACGCCGTGCCCTGCCTGCTGGTGGCCGCGGTGGTCGGGTATGGCTTGCTGTTCGTCGCGCACCTGGCCGGGCCTTGAAGCTCAGCCGCCGAACCCCATATCCACCCTCTTGAGCGAATACTCACCCGAGCGACCATGACCAAACAAACCCTTTCCTTCCAGGCCGAAGTCAAGCAGATCCTGCACCTCGTCACCCACTCGCTGTATTCGAACAAGGAAATCTTCCTGCGCGAGCTGATTTCCAATGCCTCCGACGCCTGCGACAAGCTGCGCTTCGAGGCGTTGAACCGGCCCGAGCTGTACGAAGACGCGCCCAACCTCGACGTGCGCATCAGCTTCGACGCCGAGGCGAAAACACTGACCATCCGCGACAACGGCATAGGCCTGACCGCCGACGAGGCGGTGGCCAACCTGGGCACGATCGCCAAGAGCGGCACCCGCGAATTCATGGCCAAGCTCGACGGCGACCAGAAGAAGGATGCGCAGCTGATCGGCCAGTTCGGCGTCGGTTTCTACAGCGGCTTCATCGTGGCCGACCGGATCACCGTCGAGTCGCGTCGTGCCGGCACCCAGCCTGGCGAGGGCGTGCGCTGGAGTTCCGAAGGCACCGGCGACTTCGAGATCGAGACCATCGAGCGCGCCGAACGCGGTACCGATGTGATCCTGCACCTGCGCGACGGTGAGGATGAATTCCTCAGCGGCTGGAAGCTGAAAGCCATCATCAGCAAGTACTCCGACCACGTGTCTCTGCCGATCCTGATGCGCAAGGAAGAGTGGGATGCCGAAGCCGCCAAGCAGGTCACCCGCGACGAATGGGTGCCGGTGAACAAGGCCGCGGCGCTGTGGACGCGCAGCAAGAGCGACATCACCGAAGACCAGTATGTCGATTTTTACAAGCAACTGAGCTACGACACCGAGGCGCCGCTGGCCTACACCCACAACCGCGTCGAAGGCCGCAGCGACTACACGCAGCTGCTTTACATCCCGGCGAAGGCGCCGTTCGATCTGTGGAACCGCGACAAGCGCGGCGGCGTGAAGCTGTACGTCAAGCGCGTCTTCATCATGGACGACGCCGAGGCGCTGATGCCGGTGTACCTGCGCTTCGTCAAGGGCGTGATCGACAGCGCCGACCTGCCGCTGAACGTGAGCCGCGAGCTGCTGCAGGAAAGCCGCGACGTGCGAGCGATCCGTGAGGGCTCGACCAAGCGTGTGATCGGCATGCTCGAAGCGTTGGCGAACAGCGAAGACGCGTCCGAGCGCGCCAAGTACAAGGCCTTCTGGCGCGATTTCGGCCCGCTGCTGAAGGAGGGCGTCGGCGAAGACCACGCGAACGTCGAGCGGCTCTCGAAGCTGCTGCGCTTTGCCTCGACGCATGCCGATGAGGATGTGTCGTTTGCCGAATACCTGGGCCGCATGAAAGAGGGCCAGGAGGCGATCTACTACGTGACCGCCGACAGCCTGGCCGCAGCGAAGGGCAGCCCGCAGCTGGAGATCTACCGCAAGAAGGGCGTCGAGGTGCTGTTGCTGACAGACCGCGTCGATGAATGGATGCTGAGCCACTTGCACGAAGTGGAAGGCAAGCCGCTGCAAAGCGTGGCCAAGGGCGCGGTCGATCTGGGCGCGCTGCAGAACGAGGAAGAAAAGCGCCAGGCTGAACAGGCCGCCGACGCCTTCAAGCCGGTGCTTGAACGGCTGAAGGCGTCGTTGAAAGACCGCGCGAAGGATGTGAGGGTGACGACGCGTCTGGTCGATTCACCGGCGTGTTTGGTGGTCGGCGAAGAAGACATGAGTGGCCACCTGGCGCGGCTGCTGAAACAATCGGGGCAGACCGGCTTGCCGTCGTCATTGCCCACGCTGGAAGTCAACGTCCAGCACACGCTGGTCAGTTCGCTGGAGCAGAGCCCGCACTTCGACGACCTGGCGCAGATCCTGTTTGATCAGGCCGTGCTGGCCGAAGGCGGGCAGCTCGAAGACCCGGCCGCCTACGTCAAGCGCGTCAACCGGCTGCTCACGCCTGCCTGATGTCGGCGGTCACGGCGCGGCGACTTGCTGTCTGAGTTGCTGCGCCAGTTGCTGCCAGTAGCCGCTGGTACCAAACCACGGGAAGCTGGGCGGGAAGGCCGGGTCGCGCCAGCGCTTGGCCAGCCAGGCGCTCTGGTGAACGATGCGCAGCGTGCGCAAGGGCTCGATCAACGCGAGCTGGCGATCGTCGAAGTCCATGAACTGCTCGTAGCCGGCGAGCAGCGAGCGCAGCTGCAACTTCGCAGCAGCTTCATCGCCGGACAGCAGCATCCACAGGTCCTGGATGGCCGGGCCCATCAGGCAGTCATCGAGGTCAACGAAGTGCGGGCCCGCATCGGTCCACAGCACATTGCCGACATGGCAATCGCCGTGCAGGCGGATCGGGTTCAGATCGCCGATGCGGTCGAAAGCGCGCTGCACCTCGGTCAGCGCGGCATTGACGGCATCGTGCCACTCGGGTTCGACCTCCGATGGGATGTTGCCGTGCGCGAGCAGCCAGTCGCGGCAATCCCAGCCGAACTCAGCCACCGTCAGACTGCGGCGATGCGCGAAGGGTTGGCGCGCACCGACCGCATGCATGCGGCCGATGAAGCGGCCGATCCATTCCAGCGTCGCCGGCTGCTCGAGTTCCGGCGCCCAGCCGGCCTTGCGCTCGCTGACCGCGAAGCGGTAAGAGCCTTCTGCGATCGACACTTGGCCCAAGGTCGTCGGCACGCCGCTCAGCGAAACTTGCAGCGGCGACTCGGGATCGACAGCCAGGACCAACGGCGCCGCGATCGGAATTTCTTCGGCGGCCAGTTCGGCCGAGAACGCATGCTCTTCGAGGATCTGCGCGTTGCTCCAGCGCTCGGGCCGGTAGAACTTGGTCACCACTGCCTTGCCGTCGATCAGGAAAAGCTGGAAGACGCGGTTCTCGTAGGAGTTGAGCTGCAGAAATCGCCCGTCGCTGCGCAGACCGACCCCATCGAGCGCGTCGAGGATCAACTCGGGCGTCAACCCGGAGAACGGGGTTTGCGAAACAGCGGCAGCGGATGGGGCTTCATGCACCCAACGATCGTATGCGATCGATCAACGGCTACCCACGAGGCGCACCGGTGCGCGACGCCACCGGACATCGGCCTCGTCATCGCTCACGACGGGGCCATCGACGTGAGTACTCGAACCCGCAGCGGGCGGCCCGTCGACCAATTCGGGCTGTGACTCGCTCTCTGGCGCCGACCCGGGCCGGTCGTCGCTGGTGAAAAACGAATCGAGGAACACGCTCGGGTCCTGCCAGGTCGCGGACCGGTCCGCATGGGAGACGTCAGCGGTGCTGTTGTCTGGCGTGGCAGGTGTTGCCACTGCGCGCGGTGCTGCAGGCCCGGGCAGGGTGTCGGGCGACTTCTCGAGCGAACCGAAGGCATCACTGACGGGTGACACCACGAGCGGCATGAGGGGCGCCATGAAAGGGGCGTTGATGGGCTCACCTACGCTGCTGTCTTGCGCCTGATCGTTCATCAGCGAGCGCAACGCGTCGATGGACGGCAGGTCGTCGGCGGCGCAGTGCAGTCGCTGGATGCCGCACGCCGCGAGCACCGATTCCTTGATTCGGGTGCTGCGCCGCGAGTGGCTGCGGGTGCTGTCGAGGTCAATCACCAGCAGCACATGACCATTCGGATTGCACACGGCGAACGTCACGTGGACTGCCCCGATCAACTCGTACCAGAACTTCACCTGGTCAGGTGTGTCCGGCTGGCACAGACGCACCAGCGGCAGCTTGGGCAGCACGATGTACTTGGGGAGCGCCAGTCGAAGCTGGTTGTAGACGCGCCGCTCATCGGCATTGAGCACCCGCCGTGCGGCCAGTGTCCAATCCTTCGGCAGCGGCGAGAGGCGCCGGCGGGGCGGCGCCCAAGCCCACGCCGCCAGGCCGCCCAGCGCTGCGCCGACCGCGATCAACAAGGCGGCAATCCACATCGACAGGGCAGGGGCGGCGTTCACGGGTCAGGCAACCATCGTTGACAGGGAGCAGGTAAACACCTCTCCGGGCGCCCGATGCTATCGCCGGCGCAGGCCGAAGATGTTTCAGGTGAATGGGCGGGCCCCGGACAGGTCGATGCGCCCCATGCCAGGCAACCAGATCGATGTTCCTCAGGCGCGTGTCCATCTGCTATCATTGCAGGCTGACCTGAATTTGATGCCATCAGGCGGTGCGGCTGGGTTTGGCGCAACGAATTTCCCGAGAGGCTGCCATTCCAGAAGCAGTTCCAACGGTGATTCAGGACAGCGGACAGGCGTTCGCGGATGTCCACAAGGCAAGTTTCTCGTACAGGAATAACCATGAAAACCTTCAGCGCCAAACCGGCCGAAGTGACGCATGAGTGGTTTGTGATCGACGCGACCGACAAGGTCCTCGGCAGGGTGGCCAGTGAAGTCGCCCTCCGTTTGCGCGGAAAGCACAAAGCCATTTACACGCCTCACGTCGATACCGGCGACTTCATTGTCATCGTCAATGCCGACAAGATCCGCGTGACCGGCAACAAAGCCAATGACAAGGTGTACTACCGGCACACCGGTTACCCCGGCGGCATCATCGCGACGAAATTCAAGGACATGCAAGCCAAGCATCCGGGCCGTGCGCTCGAGAAGGCTGTCAAGGGCATGCTTCCCAAGGGTCCATTGGGTTACGCCATGGTCAAGAAATTGAAGGTGTACGCCGGTGCCACGCACCCGCATACCGCACAGCAGCCCAAGCCGCTGGAAATCTAAGGGGCATGTGATGATTGGTAATTGGAACTATGGTACCGGCCGCCGCAAGTCGTCGGTCGCACGCGTTTTCATGAAGAAGGGCACCGGCCAGATTCTCGTCAACGGCAAGACCGTCGATGAGTACTTCGGCCGCCAGACTTCGATCATGATCGTCAAGCAGCCCTTGATGTTGACCGCCAACGATGCAGCGTTCGATGTCAAGGTGAATGTCCACGGCGGCGGCGAATCCGGCCAGGCCGGTGCGGTGCGTCACGGCATCACCCGTGCGCTGATCGATTACGACGCAGCGCTGAAGCCTGAGCTCAGCCGCGCTGGTTTCGTCACCCGCGATGCCCGTGAGGTCGAGCGCAAGAAGGTCGGCTTCCACGGCGCACGTCGTCGCAAGCAATTCAGCAAGCGCTGATCGTCTACCGCCTCGCTGTTGCACATGCAGCGAAAGGTCGCCTTCGGGCGACCTTTTTCGTTCTGGACGCAAGGTTCATAATCAAGCTTTGGTGCTTAGATCTTCAGGAGCAGTCATGAACGCCGCCGCAGAACAAAACCACCTCGCCGCCCCGCAGGACGAACCACCTCCTCCACTGGTTTTCACCGACAGCGCCGCGTCGAAGGTCAAGGAGCTGGTCGATGAAGAAGGCAACCCCGATCTGAAACTGCGCGTCTTCGTTCAAGGTGGCGGCTGTTCGGGCTTCCAGTACGGCTTCACCTTCGACGAGGTGCTCAATGAAGACGACACCCGCATGGACAAGAACGGTGTCACCCTGCTGATCGACGCGATGAGCCTGCAGTACCTAATGGGTGCAGAGATCGACTACAAGGACGATCTGCAAGGCGCGCAGTTCGTCATCAAGAACCCGAACGCCACGACCACCTGCGGCTGCGGCTCCAGCTTCTCGGTCTGAGGTTTTTCAGGCGGCCGGGTACAACGCCCCGAGGATGCGCGGGCCGCGTGCCCCGGTGACGGCTGGCAGATTTCCCGCACGGCGATCCACCCAGGCGCTGGCCAGCCAGGCGAAGGCCACGGCCTCGACCTGATCGGCGGCCAGTCCTTCCGTTTCGGTCGAGTGGATCGGCAAGTGCGGCAGGCGCTGCGCCAAACGGCGCATCAACTCGGCGTTGTAGGCGCCACCACCACACACCAGAAGCCGGCTTGCATCTGGTGCATAACGGGCCATTGATTGCTGGCTGCACCACGCTGTCAGCTCGGTCAGCGTGGTCTGTACATCGACTGGATGCAACACCTTTCCAGCGGCTGTCATCTGGTTCAGGCACTGTTTCAGCCATGCCTGGCTAAACAGATCCCGCCCGGTGCTCTTGGGCGCTGGCAGTGAAAAGTACGCATCGCTCTGCATCACGCCCAGAAGTGCCTGATCGACCGAGCCCGACGCCGCCCAGGCGCCATCGCGATCAAAGGGCTCGCCGCGATGGATCGCGCACCAGTGGTCCATCAGCACATTGCCAGGGCCGCAGTCGAGGCCGACCGTGGTGCCGTCTGCCGCCAGCACCGACAGGTTGCTGATGCCGCCGAGGTTCAGCACCGCGAGGTTGTCGTTGTCGCGACCGAACGCCGCGCGGTGAAAGGCGGGCACCAGCGGCGCGCCCTGACCACCGGCGGCCACGTCACGCGATCTGAAGTCCGCGATCACATCGACGCCGGTCAGCTCGGCCAGCAACGCGCCATTGCACAACTGCAGCGTGTAACCGATGCCGTCGAACGCGCCAGGGCAGTGCCTGACGGTTTGCCCGTGGGCCCCGATGGCGACCACCTCTGACGGGTTCACGTCAGCGCTTTCTAGCAAGGCTTTCACCACCTCGGCATAGGCCTTCGCCACGGCGTTGCTCGCGAGCGAGGCGCGGTGCAGTTCATTGCTGCCGGGGGTGTTCAGCGCGAGCAGCTCAGCCGCGAATTCGGCCGGGAACGCGCGGTGCACATGGGCGTGCACCGCCAGAGACGGCAGGTCATTGAACGCTACTACCACCCCGTCGACGCCATCGAGCGAGGTGCCGGACATCAGGCCGATGAACAGTCGATTCACCACTTCATTTTCCGCCAAAGAAAAAGCCCGCAGCGGCGGGCTTTGGCTGTTCTGATCTGAAACAGGTCGTCGCCTGGACTCACTCAAACTCAGCGTTCGCCGGGTTCGCGCCTTGCGCAACGCCCAACTGGGCTTTGGCCGACAGTGCCAGCTGCGCGAACTGCGCGCGTGCAGCCGGCGCCAGCGCGACCGTGTTGGCCAGGCTGGCGATCACCGACGGATCCCGCTGAACACCACCGACCTTGAACTCGAAATGCAGGTGTGGCCCGGTGGCCCAGCCGGTCATGCCGACGGCGCCGATGTGCATGCCCTGGGTGACGGCCTGCCCCTTGCGCACGTCGATGCGGCTCAGGTGTGCATACAGCGTGCTGCGGTCGCCTGCATGCTTGACGGCCACCACATTGCCGTACCCGTTCTGCCAGCCGGCGAATTCCACGATGCCATCGCTGACCACGCGAACCGGTGTGCCCATCGGTGCGCCGTAGTCGACGCCGGCATGCTGGCGCCAGTTCTGCAGGATCGGGTGGAAGCGCATCGCGAAGCCCGAGGTCACCCGCGAAAACTCCATCGGGCTGGCCAGGAACGATCGCTGCTTGCTGCGGCCGCTCGGGTCGAAATAGGCACCACGCTGGCCTGCTTGCGTGCTTTCGAACCAGATTGCCGAATGAGACTCGCCCTTGTTGACGAACTCTGCCGCGAGCACACGCCCGGCGGACTCGTTCCAGGTGATGGGCTCGCCATCGGCCGTCAGCGTTTCATAGACCACCGAGAAGGTGTCGCCGCGGCGCAGATCGCGGTGGAAGTTGATTTCTGTCGCGAACACTTCAGCCAGCTGCGTCGCGATGGCGTCCGGCAGGCCGGCTTCATCGGTCGCATTGAAGAGCGAATTGAGCACCACGCCGCTGCCCATCTTCGACATCGCGGCCAGTGGCGCGGTTTCGACGCGGGCGTCGAACTGATGACCATCGCGCGTGATGCGCAGCCGGGTGAAATGGGTGGTGAGTTGAGCGGCGCTGCGCGCGGGGTAGCGGGCTACCAGTTCATCCATCTGACCCGTTGCATCGGCACGCACCTGAACCATCTTGCCGCTGCGGCCCGACAGCAGCTCGCGTGCGAGGCTGTCGCGGCGCAGGAAGGAGGCCGCTTCAGCGTCATCGACCCCAAGGCGACGCAGCAGACTGTCCACCGTGTCGCCGGGGCGTGTCGTGTCGTTTCGATACAGGGACAGCTCTTGCTGGGCCAGTGATACCACCTGCGATTGCAGGTCCACCGGCGCGACCGATTCGGTGACGAGGTGTTGTACCTGGGTGTCGATTGAGGTGAGCGGCGCAACGCCGAATGCCGTGACGCCGAAGCCAGCGCAACCGAGCAGGATCGCCGCGTAGAGCCGCCGAGGATGCCGGCGTACCACGCTGGCGGCACGCTGGCCCAGAAGAACAACCATGCGATCGATCAAATCAGGTGTGCTCAATGTTCAGGGGGCGCATCGCGCGGTGTGCAGACATCGCGTGATGTCTGCCGGGTAAATATGACTGCGTGAACCCGTCCCGTAAACTGCGGAGCGATTCAAACACCTATGAGCGGCAGCCAGACTCGTGATCACTGCGCTGGCCAAAGCCCCAAAACGAGGCGCAAGTATAACGACGGGAGCAGCGGGATTTGCCATGTCGAACGCGCCGATTGCCCCGTCTTTATTACGTAGTTTCCCGACATGTCGCCACTCGACCTTTTCGACCCGAATGCGCCCAGCTTGAGCCCTTTTCCTGTGACAGAACGTGTCCTGGCGGCCTTTCACGCCACGCAACGGGGCTGTGACGAACTGCTGCCGCAAGCCGATTGGCTGAACAAACTGGCCCGCGCCGAGGCCACCGGGACTCCGTTGCGCATCAAGCTCGGACTCGACCCGACCGCCCCCGACATCCATCTCGGCCACACCGTGGTGCTGAACAAGCTCCGGCAATTGCAGGATCTGGGCCACACGGTGATCTTCCTGATCGGCGACTTCACCTCGATGATCGGCGACCCGTCCGGTCGCAACGCCACCCGGCCGCCGCTGACCCGCGAGCAGATCGAGGACAACGCGAAGACCTACTACCAGCAGGCCACGCTGGTGCTCGACCCGGAGAAGACCAAGGTTCGCTACAACTCCGAGTGGAGCGACCCGCTGGGGGCGCGCGGCTTGATTCAACTGGCCTCGCGCTACACGGTGGCGCGCATGATGGAGCGCGACGACTTCACCAAGCGCTACAAGGCTGGCACGCCAATCAGCGTGCACGAATTTCTCTACCCGCTGATGCAGGGCTACGACTCGGTGGCTTTGAAGAGCGACCTGGAGCTCGGCGGCACCGACCAGAAATTCAACCTGCTGGTGGGCCGTGCGCTGCAAAGCGAGTACGGCCAGGAGCCGCAGTGCATCCTGACGATGCCGCTGCTCGAGGGCCTGGACGGCGTCGAGAAGATGTCCAAGAGCAAGGGCAACTTCATTGGCATCAGCGAGGCCCCCAACGACATGTTCGCCAAGCTGCTGTCGATCAGCGACACGCTGATGTGGCGCTACTTCACGCTGCTGAGTTTCCGCTCCGAGGAAGACATCGCCGCGCTGAAAGCCGAGGTCGACGCCGGCCGCAACCCGAAGGACGCGAAGGTGATGCTGGCCAAGGAGATCACCGCCCGGTTCCACCGTGCTGCGGCGGCCGATGCGGCCGAGAACGATTTCAACCTGCGCGCCCGTGGGGGGGTGCCCGATGTCATCCCCGAACTGTCGATTGCCGGGGCGCCTATTGGCATCGGTGCCTTGCTGCGCGAAGCACTGCTGGCGCCGTCGAGCAGCGAAGCGCTGCGCCTGGTCGATGGTGGCGGCGTCAAGGTGGACGGCAGCGTGGTCAGCGACCGCGGCCTGAAACTCAACGCCGGGACCTACGTGTTGCAGGTCGGCAAGCGCAAGTTCGCGCGGGTGACGTTGAGCTAAGCTGAGCTGAGCCGCCGACACCGTCAGCGGTTCAACACGCCCGAGGCGACCAAGCCTGCCGGCACATGCGGCGCCGCGTTTTCGATGTGACCGGTCTGGTCGTCGAAGAAGAAATCGGGCTCGAATTCGCGCAGGAACTCGCCCTTGGCCAGACCGCCGAGGAACATCGCCTCGTCGATCTCGATGTCCCAGTCCATGAGCGTGCGGATCGCCCGCTCATGGGCCGGCGCGCTGCGTGCGGTCACCAGCGCGGTGCGGATGCTCATAGCCGGTGTGGCGGCACGCTGAAGCCGCTGCAGTGCTTCGAGCAGCGGCTTGAACGGGCCCGCGGCCAGGGGCTTTCCCGCGCGGTCGCGCTCGTGTTCCTGGAACGCGGTCAAACCGGCGCGCTGAAAGACCTGTTCGGCCTCGTCGGAGAACAGCACCGCGTCGCCGTCGAAGGCGATGCGCACCTCGTTGGGATGCGCTGCCGAGGCACGCGCCGAGTGGGGATAGACGCGCGCCGCTGGCACGCCGGCGTCGAGGGCGGAGCGCACATCGGCCTCATTGGTCGACAGGAACAGGTTCGCATTCAGCGGCTGCAGGTAGCGCCACGGCGGCTGGCCGCGGGTGAACACGCCGCGCTGGATCGGCAGGCCGTGCTGTTTGGCCGAACGGAACACCCGCATTCCCGACACCGGGTCGTTGCGCGACAGGATCACCACTTCGACGCGCTGCGTCGGTGACGGATCTTTGGCGGTCACTGACGGCGCGTGGTTGAACGCGAGCAATTTGTTGACCAGCGAGAACGCGACGCCGGGCTTCGCCGTCACGTCCAACCGGTCGAGTTGCAGCCGCATGTAGGCGCGGTCGTCACTGGCCTCGAAGACCTCGTTTTCTTCCTCGAAATCGAACAACGCGCGGGACGAAATCGCAACCACCAACTGGCCGGCGAGGGAGACAGGCATGCGGTCGATGATACGGGGCTGCCTGGCCGTGCACGCGCGCCGGGCCCGGGCGAAACCCGGGCGGTAGCAGGCTCCCTACTGCACGAAACCCATCGAGGTGCGACGCTGCTGTGAATCCGGCAGGTCGGCGGTCGAGACCTGCGAACGACGATCGAGCTTGGCGTTGCCGAAGGCCGTCATCCAGGCGCGGCGCATCTCGCGCGGTGCCATCTCGCTCATGCGGTCGAGCACATCGGCGTTCGGCTGTTCGTCGAATCGACCTCCCCAATCGTGGCTGGAACGGATCGAGGCGTACAGCTTGGTCGCGATGCGCCGCGCGGCGTCGCGGTCGGGTGCCTGAACCTCGTACACATTCATCCGGTTCAGGATCGGATCGGGGATGCCGCGCGCGTCGTTTGCGGTGGCGACCCAGATGACCTGGCTGGCGTCGATCGGCACCTCGGCGAATTCGTCGATGAAGCTGCCGGCGGTGTCGTGTTCGAGCAGGCTGTACAGTGCGCCCAGCGGGTCGTAGGCGTGCTCGCCGCCCGATTTGTCGATCTCGTCGACCACCATCACCGGGTTGGCGTACTGGCCATCGACCAGCGTCTCGAAGACCTTGCCGGGCCGCGCGCCTTTCCACTGGCTCGACGCGCCCGACAGCACCCAGCCTGCGGTCATCGAACTCATCGAGATGAAGCCCATGCCGGTGCCTAGCAATTGGGCGAGTTCACGTGCGAAATGCGTCTTGCCGATGCCCGGTGGGCCGAGCAGCAGCAGCGGTGTGATCTCGAGCGCATCGCGGCTGTCTTCGCACAGCGCGAGCTGGCGCTTCACGTCGTCGAGCACTTCATAGAAATTCGGCAGGTCGTCGTACAGGTGGTCCATCACCGGCAGGCCCGACGGCTTGACCTGAAACCGCTCCGGTCCCAGCTCGATCATGCGTTCGTAAGTCGACCGCAGGTTTTCGTGTTCCTTGTGCGGCAGCTTGTCGAGTTTGCGACCGACGTCGTCGACGCGGTAGACGCTGCGCATGCGCGCAATCGGGATACCGCCGCTGGCGCCCGACACCTTGACCAGTTCATGGGAAGCAGACATCGCACCTCCAAAAAACAAAGCTCACTGAAATCATTCAATCACGTGCCATCACAGCCGGACTTCGGAGAAGCACCGCATTGACACGTCAAACGCCAAGCACTCAACGTGCCATAAAAATGTGTGAGCGAAGCGGTGCGCCCATCAAGCCACGCCCGCGGAACCGGCTTGGCCGGCCCGCCAGGCAGCGCCAACGGGAGCCGGCAGGCCCGTTGGCCTTCGGCAGCGCAAGGCCCCTTCCGGGTCCTTGCGCGTGGCCTCAGCCCCTTGGGGGCAGGAGCGCAGCGACCGGGAGGCCTACTTCACCCAGGTGTTCAATTGGATGATGGGGAGCAAGACGGCCAGCACGATCAGCATCACCACGCCGCCCATCGCGACGATCAGCAGCGGCTCCAGGATCGTCGCCATCTGCAGAGCGCGGCGCTGCACCTCGGTCGCCAGTTGCTTGGCGGCGCGGTCGAGCATCTCGGGCAACTGGCCGGTCTGCTCGCCGAGGCGCGCGAACATCGCCAGCAGCCCCGGGAAGCGCTTCTTGCCGGCGAGTGCTGCGGCCAGCGGCGCCCCTTCGCGCACCCGCACCAGCGCGTCGAGCGCATCGCTGCGCATGGCCCGGTTCGACAGCGTCTCGGCGGCCGCCTGCAAGGCCTTCAGGATCGGCACGCCGGCGCCGGCCAGCATCGCCAGGGTGCCGGCGAAGCGCGCTGCGTTGTAGCCGCGTGCGAGCCGGCCGATCAGCGGCAGGTTCAGCCAGCCGGCGTCGAAGCGTTCACGGAACAGCGGGTTGCGCAGCATCAGCAGCAAGGTGCCCACACCCACACTGATCACCAGCAGCAGCAGCCAGCCGTAGCTGCGCAGGAAGCCGCTGGTGGCCAGCATCGCGATCGTCAGCGCGGGCAGCGCGCGCTTCGAACTGGTGAACACCGAAGCGACCTGCGGCACCACATAGGTGACCAGGAAGATCACGATCACCAGCGCGATCACCGACACGATGGCCGGGTACAGCGTCGCGCCGATCAGCTTGGCTTTCAGCGCCTGGCGTTCTTCCAGGTCGTCGGCCAATCGTTCCAGCACCTGTCCCAGCGCGCCGCTCTGCTCACCGGCGGCGACCACGCCGCGGTAGACGTCATCGAACTCGCGCTCGGCGCTGCCGAGCGCACGGGCAAACGGCGAGCCGGCATTGACCTCGGAGCGCAGGTGTGCCACCAGCTCGCGCTGGCGTGGGTCTTCGGCCTCGTCGCTGAGCGCTGTCAGCGCGCGTTCCAGCGGCAGCCCGCTGCCGACCAGGCCTGCCAGCTGTCGCGTCCAGACCGCGAGGGCGGTCGTCGAGAACACCCGCTTGGTGAAGCGCAGCCCCTGGCCAGAGGTGCCGGCCGACGCGACCTGGGTGACCTCCAATGGCACCAGCGTCTGCGCCCGCAGCTGTGCCCGTGCAGCGCGCGCGTTGTCGGCTTCGACCAGCCCGGTCGTTGCCTTGCCAGCAGCAGTCAAGGCCTCGAACTTATACGCAGGCATATGCAGGCAGCCTAGAACAGCAAGCGTAGCGAAGCGCTCATCAAGCAACAACCGTGGACGGGTAACTCGGCCACCAGGTTGGCGCCCCTTGGGGGCAGGAGCGAAGCGACTGGGGGGCTCATTCTCTTGTTACCCGCATGACCTCTTCTGGCGATGTGATGCCTTCTTCGACCAGGCGCTCGCCGTCTTCGCGCATCGAGCGCAGCCCGGCCTCCTCAGCGGCAACGAACAACTGCGACTCGGCGGCACGGCTGTGGATGAGCGAGCGCACCTTGTCGTCGGCGACCATCATCTCGTAGACGCCGGTGCGGCCCTTGTAGCCGCTGTGGCCGCATTCGGCGCAACCGACAGGGTGATAGCGGCCCTGCGCATCGATCTTCTTGCAATGCACGCACAGCTTGCGCACCAGCCGCTGGGCCAGCACGCCGAGCAGCGAGCTGCTGAGCAGGAAGGGCTCGACACCCATGTCGGTCAGCCGCGTCACCGCACTCGGCGCGTCGTTGGTGTGCAGCGTGGCCAGCACCAGGTGGCCGGTCAGCGAGGCCTGGATCGCGATCTGCGCGGTTTCGTAGTCGCGGATCTCACCAATCATGATCACGTCCGGGTCCTGCCGCAGGATGGCGCGCAGCGCCTTCGCGAACGTCAGATCGATCTTCGGGTTCACCTGTGTCTGGCCGATGCCGCCGAGCTCGTACTCCACCGGGTCTTCGACGGTCAGCACATTGGTCGTCGAGGTGTCCACACGGCCGAGCGACGCATACAGCGTGGTCGTCTTGCCCGAGCCGGTCGGGCCGGTCACCAGCACGATGCCGTGCGGCTGCTGCACCAGTTTGTCAAAGCTCGTGAGCACATCGCCGCTCATGCCCAGGCCTTCGAGGGTGAACTTCGATTCGCCCTTGTCGAGCAGCCGCAGCACCGCGCGTTCGCCGTGCGACGACGGCAGCGTGCTGACGCGCACATCGACCGCGCGCCCGCCG
>JANXTP010000181.1 GCA_025352345.1 Burkholderiales bacterium
CGCGCCAGGCAGGCCAGCCCGCGCAGCATGGCCTCTTCGGTCAGCAGGCCGTTGTCATCGAGCCCGGCGCCCAGCCGAACGGTTTCCTTCAGGTAGTCGATGCGGCGATAACGTACGCCGTCGAGCTGGCCGAGTTCGAGGCGAAAGCTGTTGGAGCCCATGTCGATGGCGGCGAGCAGGCCGCGCCAGCGGGTGCCGGCCGTGTCGAAAGAAGCAGGCCGTGCAGCCAGGGTCGAATCCATCAATCCATTGTCGGGGAAAACTGTGACGCGAAGCCTCTCCCCGCAGGCCTGCGCCCGACAGGCTGTACAGCGTCAGCGAATGATCAACAGGCGGCGGATCAGCGCACCACCAGCACCGGCACGGTGCTGTGGGTCAGCACCTTCTGCGTCTCGCTGCCCAGCAGCAAGGCAGACAGACCCCGTCGGCCGTGCGACGCCATCACCACCAGGTCGCAGGCAGAGGACTTGGCCAGGCCGATGATCGCCTGCCATGGCTGATCGGCGTCCACCGTGTGCGCCTCGCAGGCCACACCGGCAGCGGCACAGGCCTGCTGAACCTGCTGAATCCGGCTCGCGGTGATGCGGTCCTGGGCATCGAAGTATTGCTGCGGTGGAACTGGCTGCATCTCGGAAATTGCGCCGTAGGGGAACGGTTCCTTGACGCACAGCGTCACGATCTGCGCTCCCAGCGTCTTGGCCAAGGTGATGGCGGTGGTGACCGCCGCAGCGGTGAGGTCCGAACCGTCGGTCGGTACCAGGATGCGCTTGTACATGAGGTGCTCCTTGAAACAGCGGCCCAGCAGGGCCCAAAGCGCTCAGCCCCGTGCGACCGGACGCGAAGGGTCGGATGACCACTCGCTCCACGAACCAGCATACAGCGCCGTGCCATCGATCCCGGCCACCGCCATCGCCAGCAGGTTGTGACAGGCGGTGACGCCCGAGCCGCACTGGTGCACCACCTCGGCCGCAGGACGTGTGCCGATCAAGGGCTGCAGTTCGACGCGCAAGGCGTCGGCCGGCTTGAAGCAACCGTCGGCGGCGAGGTTGTCCTTGAAGAAACGGTTGCGCGCGCCCGGGATGTGTCCGGCCCGCGCATCGAGCGGCTCAACCTCGCCGCGAAATCGTTCGGGCGCCCGTGCATCGATCAACGCGATGCGACCAAGCTGGCCTTGCAGCGTGTCCGCATCGACGGTGCGCACCAGCGGCGACGGTTCGGCGCCGACCGGGTAGGCAGCCTGTGCCTTCGCATCAACCGCATCTGTCGCCGTGGCACCACCCGCCGCCTGCCAGGCCGCCAGCCCGCCATCGAGCACGGCCACCGGCGCGTGGCCCAGCCAGCGCAGCATCCACCATACCCTTGCCGCAAACATCGCGCCCTGGCGGTCGTACACGACGACCTGTGTTGTCGGCGCGATGCCGAAGCGTCCCACGGTGGCGGCGAACGCGGCGCGATCGGGCAGCGGATGACGACCGTTGCGTCCGGTCTTCGCGCCGCACAGGTCGCGGTCAAGGTGCACATGCAGCGCACCGGGCAGGTGCGCACCAAGGTAGGCGCGCCCGCCTGCGGCAGCGTCGGTCAGGTCGAAGCTGGTATCGAGCACGACCGGGGGCGAGCTGCTTGCGAGCAGCGCCTGCAACGCTTGCACGCTGATCAGCGTGCTGAAAGTGGCGTCAGGCGGCATCGCCTTGCCGCTCATGGTGCGACGCTGGTGACCACCGAATTCAGCGCGCGCTGCGCCCCGCTGGCCGGCGCATCGCTGCCAGATGTCAGCGCGGCACCTATGGCGCCGCGGTACCAGCTGTGGAACTGCTCCATGCCATCTTCCATCGGACTCTGGTACGGGCCTGACTCGTGGTCGCCGCGCTGCCACAGCGCCGCGCGGCCCTGGTCCATGCGCATCGCGATCTCGTCGTCCTCGACACAGGTTTCCAGGTAGGCCGCCTGTTGCGTGTCCATGTATTCGCGTTCGAACGCGGCAATCTCTTCCGGGTAATAGAACTCGACGACGTTGGTGGTGTGGCGCGGGCCGCGCGGGTACAGCGTCGACACCACCAGCACATTCGGGTACCACTCGACCATCACGCCGGGGTAATAGGTCAGCCAGATCGCGCCGTGCTTCGGCGGGCGGCCCTCGTGGTGCTCCTGCTGGTAGCGCAGCACCTCGTCGTGCCAGCGGCTGTAGACGCTGGAGCCGGGCTTGCCCAGCGCCTCGCCCGATGCGGTGGCGACGCCGACCGTCTGCACCGAGTAGTCGCGGCCCATTTCCCAGCGCAGGTCGTCGGTGGTCACGAAGTTGCCCAGGCCGGGGTGGAACGGGCCGACGTGGTAGTCCTCGAGGTAGACCTCGATGAAGGTCTTCCAGTTGTAGTCGCACTCATGCACATGGACGCGGTCGAGCACATGGCCGGTGAAATCGAGGTCGGCCCGCGGGCCGAGTGCGGCCAGGTCGGCGGTGATGTCGCGGCCGTTGTCCTCGAACACCAGCCCGTTCCAGCTGCGCGTCTTGTAGTTGTTCAGGTGCAGGCACGGCGACTCGGCGAAATGTGGCGCGCCAATCAACTGGCCCTGCAGGTCGTAGGTCCAGCGGTGCAGCGGACACACGATGTTGCTGTGGGTGTTGCCACGGCCGTGCAGGATCAGCGCCTGCCGATGGCGGCACACGTTGGAGATCAGCTCGACGCTGTTGGGCGTGCGCACCAGCACGCGGCCATCGCCTTCCTGCGGCAGGGTGTAGTAGTCGCCGGGCTGCGGTACCGACAGTTCGTGCCCGAGGTAGCGCGGGCCGTGGCGAAACAGGGTGTCAGTCTCTCGCTGGAACAAGGCTTCGTCGAAATAGGTCGAAGCGGCCAAGGGCAAAGCATTGTGTGCATCGCGGGGTCTCACGGGGTGTCTCGCGTCGGGCACCACAGCGCCGCGCGCGACAAACAATTCGGACATGGCCGGGAGGTTCTCCTGGTAAGCAGTGGGCAACGCGCAGTGGGCAATGCAGCGTCATCGATGGCGGCGCCACCGCACGAGCGCATTTACTTGGAAACGCTACCCACACCGCATTTTAAGGCGGCGCCGCGACGAAAGAGCGCTGACTACAATGAAGTGGTACTTCATTCGCTCATGGTCAAGTCCTCATCCGCCCCGGCGAACCCCGCGCCCGCTGCAGCCGCCATGGCGCCGCTGCCCACGATTCCGCCTGAAACGCTGCCGGAAACCTACGAGGCGGCGCTGTCCGAACTCGAACGGCTGGTCGGTGCGATGGAGGCCGGGCAGCTGCCGCTGGATCGCCTGCTCGACACCTACCGGCGCGGCGCCGCGTTGCTGAATTTCTGCCGCGGTCGACTCGAATCTGTCGAGCAGCAGGTCAAGGTGCTCGAAGACGGCCAGCTCAAGCCCTGGAACCCGACATGACTGTTGCCGATTTCGACGCCTGGGCACGCACCCAACTGGTGGCGGTTGAAGACTGCCTGAGCCTGTGGGTGCCCGCCGACGCCCCGGCGGGTCTCGGCACCGCGATGCGCTATGCCGTGCTCGATGGCGGCAAACGCCTGCGACCGCTGCTGGCGCTGGCCGCAGCGCATGCGGTCGGTGGCCGGCGCATGGCCTCGCTGCGGGCCGCTTGTGCTGTCGAGCTGATCCACGCCTATTCGCTGGTGCATGACGACATGCCCTGCATGGACAACGACGTGCTGCGGCGCGGCAAGCCGACGGTGCATGTGCAGTTCGGCGAAGCGCCCGCGATGCTGGCCGGTGATGCGATGCAGGCACTGGCCTTCGAGGTGCTAACACCCGACTCACCAGCGCATCCCGACGAGGCCATTCCTGCGGCGCTGCAAGCCCGGCTGTGCGGCCTGCTGGCGCGCGCGGCCGGCCATGCCGGCATGGCCGGCGGCCAGGCGATCGACCTGGCCAGCGTCGGCCGTCCGCTCGATGAACACAGCCTGCGCGACATGCACCACCGCAAGACCGGCGCCCTGCTGCGCGCCAGCGTGATGATGGGCGCGGCCTGCGGTGACATCGATGCCGCGGCCTGGTCGGCGCTGGAGGTTTACGGGGACTCGATCGGGCTGGCCTTCCAGGTCATCGACGATGTGCTGGACGTGACCCAGGAATCGGACCAGCTCGGCAAGACAGCCGGCAAGGATGTCGATGCGAACAAGCCGACCTACGTCAGCCTGATGGGGTTGGACGCGGCGCGGCGACATGCGTTTGAACTGCGCGATCAGGCGCAATCGGCACTGACGCGCTCGGCTCTGCGCGACACGGTGTGGCTGAGCCTGCTGGCCGACAAGGTGGTGGAACGGGACCGTTGACGATGAAAAAAGCTTTGCTCCATTCGATCGAATCGCCCGCCGATGTGCGGCGGCTCTCGCGCAGCGAACTGCACACGCTGGCCGATGAGTTGCGCGATTACCTGCTGCACAGCGTGTCGCAGACCGGCGGCCACTTGTCGTCGAACCTCGGCACGGTGGAGCTCACGGTCGCGCTGCACCATGTCTACAACACGCCACACGACCGCATCGTGTGGGACGTGGGCCACCAAACCTATCCGCACAAGATATTGACGGGGCGCCGCGACCGCATGGGCTCACTGCGCCAGCTTGGCGGCATCAGCGGTTTTCCGCGCCGCGACGAAAGCGAGTACGACACCTTCGGCACCGCACACAGCAGCACCTCGATCTCGGCGGCACTCGGCATGGCCGTGGGTGCCGCACTGAAGGGCGAGCACCGCAAGTCGATTGCCGTGATCGGCGATGGCGCGATGAGTGCCGGCATGGCGTTTGAGGCGCTGAACAACGGCGGCGTGGCGGGTGCCGACCTGCTGGTGATCCTGAACGACAACGACATGTCGATTTCGCCCCCTGTGGGCGCGCTGAACCGCTACCTGGCGCGGCTGATGAGCGGGCGCTTCTATGCCAACGCACGCGACACCGCGAAGTCGGTGCTGAAGAACGCACCGCCGCTGCTGGAACTGGCGCGGCGCTTCGAGTCGCATGCCAAGGGCATGGTCGTGCCGGGCACGATCTTCGAGGAATTCGGCTTCAACTACGTCGGCCCGATCGACGGCCACGACCTCGACGCGCTGATCCCGACGCTGGAGAACCTGCGCAACCTGAAGGGGCCGCAGTTCCTGCACGTCGTCACCAAGAAGGGCCAGGGCTACAAGCTGGCCGAGAACGACCCGATCAACTACCACGGGCCGGGCAAATTCGACCCGGCCGTCGGCATCAAGGCCGCAGCACCCGGCAAGCCGACCTTCACCCAGGTGTTCGGC
>JANXTP010000195.1 GCA_025352345.1 Burkholderiales bacterium
GCATCATGGTGGTGATGCGCATCTTCAAAATCGAAGTGCCTGGCATCCCGACCGTGATGCGCGTGATGGCCGCCTGCGAGCGGCTCGATGCCTTCGTCGCGGCAGACCCGAGCCGTCAGGTCGGCGCGCCGCAAGCCTGAAGGCTGTCTCGCCATTGACCTGGGCCACGACTCACCCACACGCGAGGAGTCGCACCATGCCCATGCTCAAAGTCGGAACTGCGCCCGGATGTGGCCGCTCGTGGGATGCGCAAGTGCCGGCGCTGATCGCTGCGGAGTACCGCGTTTTCACCTGTGACCGCCGTGGCCTTAGTCGATCCTTGCAGACGCCGATGTGATCGTACCGCTCGAGGTCAGCGGGGCTCGCACGCAATGGGCCGTTGCAGACAGCCATCTTTGTGTCGTGAAGGCCGGCCGCACGGCTTCAACTTGTTGGACCCAGCCGAGTTCAAGAAGGGCCTGCTCGACTTGCCGAGCGCTTGAACTCGAACACTGGCACCGTCGACCCATTTGGGGTGGCCAATGTCAGCAGAGGGTTGGTTCTAGCCAGCCGGCTGTGCCGACAGGGCGCTGTGGTGCCGTCGCTCGACGAACAGGCGACGGCAGCACCGATGCGCATTGGAGAGCAGCGCCGCGGCGATGCTGCGTGCGAAGGCCTGCGGCGCGAATTCAGGGTCGCGCATCTCGCCGCGTCAGGTCAGGTCACCTTGACCCCCGGCAACTTGCGCATGCCTCGATCGAAGGTCGCGCTGAAGTCGCAGCCCAGCCGGGCCTGCTTGGCGACGATCAGGCAGTCGGCGAACCCACAGGAGCCTGCTGCTTCGAACAGACTGAGTGCCGCGGCGACGGCCTCGTCCATTTGCTCGGCGGTGAGCGGCACGGCATGCGGGAATTTGGGCAAGCCCCGGATTCGCCGAGCGTCGGGCTGGACCTGTCGGGTGGTGATCGTGTTGTCGGCCTGGATCTGGAAGTCGAGGATCGCTTCGGCATCGAGGTTCAGGCGGTCGCGAATCTCCTTGGGCAAGGTGAGTTGGCCCTTGCTGGTGAGTGTGGCGAACATGCTGGGGTTTCTTTTGGCTCGACGGATTCCTTACAGTCTATTCAGGTAAGGAGCTTTGCACGACCCTTGGGCCATCCATCGAGGTCCGAACGGCTCGCGCCGCAGTCGCACGGCAAGAGACGCGGTAGGACTACTCCAAATTTTGCACCTGCTCGCGAAGCTGCTCGATCGACACCTTCATGTCCAGCGAAATGGTGGTGAGCTCCAGGCTCGACGCCTTCGAGCCCAATGTGTTCGCTTCTCGCAGCAGTTCCTGGATCAGGAAGTCGAGTCGCTTGCCCACCTCGCCGCCGGCCTTGAGCATCCGCGCCATCTCGTCGAGGTGGGCGCGCAGCCGGGCCAGCTCTTCCGCCACGTCGATGCGGATCGCATAGGCCGCCGCTTCGTTCAACGCGCGTTCCTGCAGCGCTTCGCGTGACACGGTCTGCGTCGCGCCGGTTTGTTCCAGCGCTTCCTGCCAGCGCTCGAGAAACTTCTGCTGCTGGCGCTGCACGGTGGCGGGCACCAAGGGCTCGGCCCGCGCGGCGAGATCGCACAGGCGGTTCACCCCGGCCATCAACACCTCGACCAGCCGCTGGCCTTCGCGTGCACGCGCCTCGCGCAGGCCGGCAATGGCGCGCTTGACAGCGTCCAGTGCCGCGTCGTCCAGCTGTTCGTGGGACGCACTCGCCTTGCACCAGTGCAGTACCTCGTTCACCGACAGCTCCTGCGCGCTGGGCAGCCAGCCGCGGATCGTGCTTTGCAGGTGCGACAGCCGGTTCAGTTGCTCCGGCTGCGGTTGCGGCCACGTGGTGTCGGCACTCGACTGGGTGTTCAGCCTCAGCTCGATCTTGCCGCGGCGAAAGGTGGCGGTCAGCAGTTCACGCAGTGTGGGTTCGAGCGCGCGCAGGTTGTCGGGCAGGCGCAGGTTCAGGTCGAGAAAGCGTCCGTTGACGCTGCGCAATTCGACGCTGACGCTGGCCCGCAAGAGTGCGGCGGATCGGGCGATTGGCAGCTCGGTGGTTGGGGTCGAAACCGCTGTCTCGGCCGCGCCAGCGGTGGCGCTGGCGTAGCCGGTCATGCTGTAGACTGGCATCGAATGTCACCCCCTGCAAACCGCTGATTATGTCGAAGCTGAAGCCTGCTCCGCTGCCTTCCGGCACCGTGGTCGGTGGCTACCAGGTCATCAAGAAATTGGCGGCCGGCGGGTTCGGCGTGGTGTATCTGGCAGAAGACCCGCAGCGCCACATGGTGGCGGTCAAGGAGTACCTGCCGTCGTCGCTGGCCGAGCGCTCGCCCGGTGAGCTGACGCCGCGGGTCAAGCCCGAGAAGCAGCCGCTGGACCGGCTGGGCTTGAAGAGCTTCTTCGAAGAAGGCCGGTCGCTCGCGCAGATCTCGCACCCGAGCGTTGTCTCGGTGTTGAACTTCTTCCGCGAGAACGAAACCGTCTACATGGTGATGAACTACCTGCAGGGCGACACCCTGCAAGACTTCATCGTCACCGCGCGTGACCTGAAGCGCGACAAGGTGTTCCGCGAGTCCACCATCCGCAGCCTGTTCGACGAGATCCTGCGCGGCCTGCGCATCGTGCACCAGCACAAGATGCTGCACCTGGACATCAAACCGGCCAACATCTTCGTCACCAACGACAACAAGGCCGTGATGCTCGACTTCGGCGCCGCGCGCGAAGTGCTGAGCAAGGAAGGCAATTTCATCCGCCCGATGTACACGCCGGGCTTCGCGGCGCCCGAGATGTACAGGCGCGACGGCACGCTGGGCCCGTGGACCGACATCTATGCCATCGGCGCCTGCATCTACGCCTGCATGCAGGGCTACCCGCCGAACGATGCGCCGCAACGCATCGAGAAGGATCGCTTGGCGCTCAGCCTGAGCCGGCTGCGCAACATCTATTCCGACAACCTGATCGAAGTGACCGAGTGGTGCATGTCGCTCGACCCGCTGTCGCGCCCGCAAAGCGTGTTTGCGCTGCAGAAGGAGCTGGCGCGCGAGACCGAGCGCCGCTACACCAAGCTGAGTTTCGGTGAGCGCCTGAAGATGCAGCTCGAAAACCTGACCACCGGCGCCAAAGCGTAAGCCGACACGACGTCATGCGCTTTTCCATCTACCAGGTCAGCCGCAAGGGCGGCCGTGAGAAGAACGAAGACCGCATGGGGTATTCGTACACCCGCGACTCCGGTCTGTTCGCGGTGGCCGACGGCATGGGCGGGCACCCGGAGGGCGAGGTGGCGTCGCAGCTGGCCTTGCAGACCATGTCGGCGCTGTTTCAGCGTGAGGCCAAGCCCACGCTGGCCGACCCGCTGGCCTTCCTGAACCAGGCCATCATGGCCGGCCACCATCAGCTGCTGCGCTATTCGGCGCAGAAGGCGCTGGCCGACACGCCGCGCACCACCATCATCGCCTGCGTGCTGCAGGGCGACTCCGCCTACTGGGCGCATTGCGGCGATTCGCGGCTGTACATCGTGCGCGGCGACAAGCTGGTGGCGCGCACCCGCGACCATTCGTATTCCGAACTGCAGGACGCGCTGCATTCGGTGGTGCCGATGCGCGAGCGCCTGAACCGCAATGTGCTGTTCACCTGCCTGGGCAGCCCGGGCAAGCCGGTGATCGACACCGCCGGCCCGTTTCAGATGCAGGGCGGCGACCGGCTGATGTTGTGCTCCGACGGCCTGTGGAGCACGGTCACCGATGCGTCGATCACCGAACAGCTGGCGCAGCATGCGATCACCGAATCGGTGCCCGAGCTGGTCGAGCAGGCGCTGCGCAATGGCGGGCCGAAGTGCGACAACGTGTCGGTGATGGCCATCGAGTGGGAAACCTCCGAAGCCGCCACCAGCGCCGCCGGCGTGTCAACACAGGCGCTGGGCGAAGAGGTGTTCGCCTCGACGATCCAGGCCAGCGTGCTCGGCCACGATGTGATCGACGACCTCGACGATGCCGAGATCGAGCGGTCGATCAAGGAAATCAACGACGCCATCCGGCGCTCGTCGTCACCGAAAAAATCCTGAGGGTTCAGACATGAGTTTCACACGCACGCAAGGGCGCGGCGTCGATGCGCTGCGGCCGGTTCGCATCACGCGGCACTACACCAAACACGCCGAGGGCTCGGTGCTGATCGCCTTCGGCGACACCCAGGTGCTGTGCACCGCGTCGGTCGAAGAGAAGGTGCCGCCGCACAAACGGGGCAGCGGAGAAGGCTGGGTCACCGCCGAATACGGCATGCTGCCGCGCGCCACCCACACCCGCAGTGACCGCGAGGCGGCCAAGGGCAAGCAGAGCGGCAGAACCCAGGAAATACAACGGCTGATCGGCCGCTCATTGCGCTGCGTGTTCGACCTGAAGGCGCTCGGTGAACGCACGATCTCGCTCGACTGCGACGTGATCCAGGCCGACGGCGGCACGCGCACGGCCGCGATCACCGGCGCCTTCGTGGCGGCGCATGATGCGGTTTCGGGCCTGATCGCGCAAGGCAAGATCGCGAAGTCGCCGATCCGCGAGTTTGTGGCTGCGGTGTCGGTCGGCATCGTCGACGGCACACCGCTGCTCGACCTCGAATACGTCGAGGACTCGGCCTGCGACACCGACATGAATGTGGTGATGACCGGCGCCGGTGGCTTCGTCGAAGTGCAGGGCACGGCCGAAGGCGTGGCGTTCTCGCGCGCCGAGATGGACAGCCTGCTGCAGCTTGCCGACCAGGGCATCCGTCAACTGGTGGCTGCACAACGCCGCGCGCTCGGGGTGTGATGCCATGAAGCTGGTGCTGGCCTCGAACAACGCCGGCAAGCTGGCTGAGCTGCACGCGCTCTTCGCGCCGCTGGGCCTGGCGCTGGTGCGGCAAGGCGAACTCAACATTCCCGAGGCCGAAGAGCCGCACCTGACCTTCCTCGAGAACGCGCTCGCGAAAGCGCGGCATGCGGCTCGTCTCGCGGGAAGCGCGGCCATCGCCGACGACTCGGGCTTGTGCGTCGATGCGCTGGGTGGCGCGCCCGGTGTGCGCTCGGCTCGGTATGCCGAAGACCACGGCCATCCGAAGGGCGATGCATCGAACAACCGGGTGCTGCTCGACAAACTGTCGGCGTTCCCTGAAGCGTCGCAGCGCAGCGCACGGTTCGTCTGTGCGCTGGTGGCTGTGCGCGCGGCCGATGACCCGCAGCCGCTGGTGGCGATGGGCCGCTGGGCCGGTGTGATCTGGCCCGAACCACGCGGTGACTCCGGCTTCGGCTACGACCCGCTGCTGTACATCCCCGAGTTGGAGCAGACGGTCGCCGAGTTGAGCCCCGACGACAAGAATGAGTGCAGCCACCGCGGCCTCGCAGCGCGCGACATGCTGCGGCAGATGCGCGAGGTCTGGGGCCTTGGCTGAGCGCACGGCCATACCCGCCATCGTGCCGGCGAATGGCGCCGAGGCGGCATCGGCGGCCGTCAACGTCGACCCGAACCAACTGCTCGCTCGCTACCTGCGCCCCGGCACGCTGAACCTCGCGGCGCTGCCGCCGCTGTCGCTTTATGTGCACCTGCCGTGGTGCCTGAAGAAGTGCCCTTACTGTGACTTCAATTCCCACGAGCAGCGTTCAGCAGCGACTGACGAGGCGCCTCAGCAACCGCCGTTTGACAGATACCTCGACGCCCTGCGCTGTGACCTCGAAGCCGCGTTGCCCTTCATCTGGGGCCGGCGCATCCACACGGTGTTCATCGGCGGCGGCACGCCCAGCCTGTTTCCGCCCGAGCGCATCGAGCAGCTGATCACCGACATCCGCGCCCGGCTGCCGCTGGAGCCCGGCTGCGAGATCACGATGGAGGCCAACCCCGGCACTTTCGAGCGCGACCGCTTTCGCGGCTACCGCGCGGCGGGCGTCACGCGCCTGTCGGTCGGGGTGCAGAGCTTCGACGACGCCAAGCTCGCTGCGCTGGGCCGTGTGCACGACGGCGCGCAGGCGAGGGCGGCGCTGGCCGAAGCAAGCGAGGCCTTCGACACCTACAACCTCGACCTGATGTACGCGTTGCCAGGGCAAACGCTGGCCGAACTCGACGCCGACCTCGCCACCGCGCTGTCGTTCAAGCCACCCCACCTGTCGATCTACCACCTGACGATCGAGCCCAATACCTATTTCGCCAAATACCCGCCTGTGGTGCCGGAAGACGACACGGCCTACGCCATGCTCGACCGCATCACCGAACTCACCGCCGGCTGTGGGATGGAGCGTTATGAAGTGTCGGCCTATGCAAAGCCGGGCCACCGCTG
>JANXTP010000295.1 GCA_025352345.1 Burkholderiales bacterium
CGCCCTTGCTGCGAATCTCGTCCACGACCGAGCGGTCCTCGTCGGTCAAGTGCAAATCCGTCTGGCGCATGACAACACCTCCGAGCATCGATGGGCGATGATGGGAGTGTATGCATGTTCCGTTACTTGCATGTCAACGTAATGTGCGCTCGCTGCAGCTTGATGGGGGTCCGTAATGCGTCGCGTCGTTTTCAACCAGAAGGGCGGGGTCGGCAAGTCCACCATCACCTGCAACCTGGCCGCCATCGCGGCCCATCAGGGGCAGCGAACGCTGGTGATCGATCTCGATCGGCAGGGCAATTCCAGCCGTTACCTGACCGGGGAGGGCGCCGATGAAGGTTCCGCGGGCGCGGCCGAGTTCTTCGATGCGGCGCTGAAATTCAGCGTGCGTTCACCGAACACTGCCGACTTCATCATCGCGACGCCCTGGGAGAACCTGCACCTGATGCCAGCCAGCCCGGCGTTGGATGAATTGCACGGCAAGCTGGAGAGTCGCCAGAAGATCTACAAGCTGCGCGATGCGCTGGTGGAGTTGGCCGACGACTACGACTCGATTTGGATCGACACGCCGCCGGCGCTGAATTTCTACACCCGCTCGGCGCTGATCGCGGCCGAGGGCTGCCTGATCCCGTTCGACTGCGATGATTTCTCGCGCCGTGCGCTGTACGGCCTGCTGGAAAGCGTCAAGGAGATTCAGGCCGACCACAACCCGGACCTGCTGATCGAAGGCATCGTGGTGAACCAGTTCCAGCCCCGCGCCAGCCTGCCGCAGCGCACGGTGCAGGAACTGATCGACGAAGGCTTGCCGGTGCTCGAGCCTTACCTGAGCGCCAGCGTGAAGATCAAGGAGTCGCACGAGCTGGTGCGCCCGATGATCCACCTCGACCCGCGCCACAAGCTGACGCAGGAGTTCGTGGCGCTCTACGACACGCTGGTCTGAGCTCGTGCTCGTCTGTTTCTGAAAGGTCCGACAAGCGGGATTTGACAGGCCTGATGCGCCCATGCGTTGCAAGGCCTGCGTGCTATCTTCATCGCCCATGTCAAAACAGGATCGACACCCATGAGCTACGACATCGATCTTTCCGGCCGCGTGGCGCTGGTCACAGGCGCGTCCAGCGGACTCGGGACCCAATTCGCGAAAACCTTGGCCACGGCCGGTGCGGCCGTGGTGCTGGCCGGGCGCAACATGGAGCGGCTGAAAACGCTGCGTGCCGAGATCGAAGGCGACGGTGGCGACGCACACGTCGTCGTGCTCGACCCGACCGACGTGGCCAGCATCCGCTCGGCGGTCGCCCACGCCGAAACCGAGATGGGCACGATCGACATCCTGGTCAACAACTCGGGCGTCAGCACCTCGCAGAAGCTGACCGAGGTGACCGAGGACGATTACGACTTCGTGTTCGACATCAACACCCGCGGCAGCTTCTTCGTCGCGCAGGAAGTCGGCAAGCGAATGATCGCGCGGGCCAAGGGTGCGGCGCCCGGCACCTTCACCGGTGGGCGCATCGTCAACATCGCGTCGATGGCCGGGCTGAAGGTGCTGAGCAAGATCGGCGTCTACAGCATGAGCAAGGCGGCGGTGATCCACATGACCCGCGCGATGGCGCTCGAGTGGGGCAAGCACGGCATCAACGTCAACGCGATCTGCCCTGGCTACATCGATACCGACATGAACCACCACGAGTGGCTGACCGACGCGGGCAAGCGGTTGATCGACACACTGCCGCGCAAGCGCATCGGCCAGCCGCAGGACCTGGACGTGGTGCTGATGATGCTGTGCGCCAACGAAAGCCATTTCATCAACGGTGCGGTGATCCAGGCGGACGACGGCTACGCCCTCTGAGCCGCGGTCGCGCAGATTCCTCCAAGCCCTGCGCGCGGCGACGGCACAATCCGTTCAGGTGGGGCCGATTGGCCGGTGGACATGACTCTGAGTCCTGGAGAGAAATGCAATGAACAAGGTGTACCCGAGCGCTGACGCGGCGCTCAAGGGCGTGGTGGCCGATGGCCAGCTGCTGGCCGTGGGCGGCTTCGGCCTGTGTGGCATTCCCGAGGCGCTGATCGCGGCGCTGCGCGACAGCGGCGCCAAGAACCTGACGGTGATCTCGAACAACGCGGGTGTCGACGGTTTCGGTCTGGGCCAGTTGCTGGAAACGCGCCAGATCAAAAAGATGATTTCCAGCTACGTCGGCGAGAACAAGGAGTTCGAGCGCCAATACCTGGCGGGCGAGTTGGAGTTGGAGTTCACGCCACAGGGCACGCTGGCCGAGAAACTGCGCGCCGGCGGCGCCGGCATCCCCGCGTTCTTCACCAAGACCGGTGTCGGCACGCTGGTGGCCGAGGGCAAGGAAACCCGCGAGTTCGACGGCTCGGTCTACGTGATGGAGCGCGCGCTGTGCCCCCAGGTCAGCCTGGTCAAGGCATGGAAGGCCGACGAGAGCGGCAACCTGCTGTTTCGCCGCACCGCGCGCAACTTCAACCCGGCGGTGGCGATGGCTGGTCGCCTCACCATCGCCGAGGTCGAGGAGATCGTGCCGACCGGCACCTTCGACCCTGATTCTGTGCATCTGCCCGGCATCTATGTGCACCGCCTGGTGCTCAACAAGAACCCCGAGAAGCGCATCGAGAAGCGCACGCTGAACGAGAAATCGACAGAGAAAGCGGGAGCCTGACCATGGCCTGGACGCACGACCAAATGGCAGCACGCGCTGCGCAAGAGCTGCAAGACGGCTACTACGTCAACCTGGGCATCGGCCTGCCGACGCTGGTGGCCAACCATGTGCGACCCGACATCGAGGTCTGGCTGCAAAGCGAGAACGGCATGCTGGGCATCGGCCCGTTCCCGACCGAAGATGAGGTCGATGCCGACCTGATCAACGCGGGCAAGCAGACCGTGACGACGATTCCCGGCTCGTCGATCTTCGGCTCGCACGACAGCTTCGCGATGATCCGCGGTGGCAAGATCAACCTCAGCATCCTGGGCGCGATGCAGGTCAGCGAACACGGCGACCTGGCGAATTGGATGATCCCCGGCAAGATGGTCAAGGGCATGGGCGGCGCGATGGACCTGGTGGCCGGCGTCAAGCGCGTCATCGTGCTGATGGAGCACGTCGCGAAGAAGAAGGACGGCACGATCGACCTGAAGATCATCCCGAACTGCACGTTGCCACTGACTGGCGTGGGCGTGGTCAACCGCATCATCACCGATCTGGCGGTGCTGGATGTGACGCCCGCCGGCCTGAAAGTGGTGGAACTGGCGCCTGAGGTGACGCTGGAAGAGCTGCAAGCCAAGACCGGCGTGCCACTGG
>JANXTP010000270.1 GCA_025352345.1 Burkholderiales bacterium
CCTGCACATCGGCTGCCGACTCGACCAGCTTGGCCCCCTGCTTGATTAGGGCATGGCAGCCGCGGGATTGCGGTGCATGGATCGAGCCGGGGATCGCGAACACCTCGCGCCCGGCTTCCAGGGCCATCCGCGCCGTGATCAGCGAGCCCGACTTCAGCGCGGCCTCGACCACCAGCGTGCCGCGGCTCAGCCCGGCGATCAGCCGGTTGCGCTGCGGGAAGTGAGCCGCCATCGCTGGTGTGCCCAATGCGTACTCGCTGAGCATCAAGCCGTCGCGTGCAACGCGGTGTGCCAGATCGAGGTGGCGTTTCGGATAGACCCGGTCGAGCCCGGTGCCGACCACTGCGATCGTGCCGGCCCCTGCCGCCAACGCGCCTTCGTGGGCAGCACCGTCGATGCCGAGGGCGAGGCCCGACACCACGACCCAGCCCGCTTCGCTGAGTGCGTGGGCGAATTCACGCGCATTCAACGCGCCTTGGGGTGTTGGGTTGCGGCTGCCGACGACGGCGATCGCGTCGGCGTGCAGCAAGGCGACGCGTCCTTGCGCGTACAGCAGCAGCGGTGGGTCGGCGGTGTCGAGCAACCGCGGCGGGTAGCGCGGATCACCGAGCGGGATGACCGTTCTGTTGCCGTCGGCCGAGGTGTCGGCGAGCCAGGCCAGCGTGCGGGCCAGCCGTGCGTCGAAGTCGGCAGGGGGCGACATCAGGCCACGTGCGGCCGACTCGCTGACCACCTGGCAATGGCTGTCGAACGACGCCGCGATCACCGCTTCAGGCGAGCCGAAGGCTGCCAGCAGTTGGCGGGCCGACTCCCGACCCACCTTGGGCGTTTCGACCAGTCGCAGCCAGGCGGCCAGCTCGTCGCGATCGATCACGTCACTGCAGCGCTCGCTCGCCCGCGCACGCTCAAGCGGTCAAGGCTGGGTGAAACGGTCGCCTGGCTTGACGGGCTCTTTGACCGACAGGATCAGCGCGTAGGACATGCGGTCGAAGACCTGGAACACGAACAGCATGCCATGGCGCTCGTCGGGCAGTTTCAGGCGCGTGGGGGTGGGGCCGGTGCGGTCGATCACCTCCGGGCCGTTCTGCCACAAGGCCAGCACATGGCCGCGCTCGACGCCGTCGCTCTTGCCGCGGTTCAGCGTGACGATCTGGTTCTGACCGGCGATCACCGCCTCGCCGTACACCGAGACGATCTGGCCAACCAGTTCGCCTTGCGGCGCATGCGGCATGTAGTTGCTGTACTCGCGCGCCGTCACTGGGGCCAGCCGATCACCGACATTGGCATCCTGCCGGATGCTGGTGACGATGAAACTGTCCGGCACCGGGGCCGAGGATTCCTTCTCGTCGACGCGGCTGCGGTCGCCGGATCGCACGAACTCGGCGGTGCCGACATACGGTGCTTCGTAGCCGAGGATTTCCTTGGTCGTCGGGTCGCGCAGCGGCTTGGCCTCGCGGAAAATGCGGAACACCGTGTCCTTGCCCAGGTTGCCGCGCACATAAGCGGTGTCGCCGCGCGCCATCAGTACCCGGCCTTCCCTTGTGGCGACGATGCGCGGCGCCTCGTCCAGCGTGTTGCCGTCGAGGATCACCGCCTCGTTCAGGAAGGGCTCGATCAGGTTGAACGGGATCGACGTGATGGCGGTGGTGGTCAGCGCCGACGAACGCACCTGCGGCGACAGCTTCACCACGCCGCCATCGACCGTCTGCCCCAGCCGCAAACGTGCACGACCGTCCGAAGTGTCGAGGTAGACGATCTGCCCCGGGTAGATCAGGTGCGGATTGCGGATCTGGTCGAGGTTCATGCCCCACAGCTCCGGCCAGCGCCAGGGTGACTTCAGGAACAGACCCGAAATGCCCCACAGCGTGTCACCCACCTTCACCGTGTGCGATTCGGGCGCATTGGGCGCCAGCTCGGACAACGCGACGCCGGCACTGGCCACTTTCTTTGCGGTCTCGCGCTGCTGCGTGGAGATCGGGAAATTCGGCTCCGCGCTGGCGGGCGCAATGCCACCCAGCGCGATCAACATGCACAGACCGAGGGCCGCCGGGCGTGGACTGCGGGCAGGCAGGGAAATCACGGATCGGGTCATGGGAAGAAGTCTCCGAACGGGTCGCGGTGGGCAACGCGTCATGGGTGGGCCGGGAAAAGGGGACGCAATACTCACTATTCCGTATCGGCCAAAGTGGCGGGGAATTCAGCGAAAATCCCCAACCGATTTGGAAGATTCTGCCTCTAAACC
The DNA here is from genome assembly GCA_025352345.1 of Burkholderiales bacterium. Taxonomy (GTDB): domain Bacteria; phylum Pseudomonadota; class Gammaproteobacteria; order Burkholderiales; family Burkholderiaceae_C; genus PBB1. The sequence goes on from JANXTP010000270.1 coordinate 2,243, forward strand.
CTTGCCGTCGCAACGAAAGCGGCCCGCCACACCCCATGCCGAAGCTCACCATCCTGCGCTACCCTGACCCCCGCTTGCACACCGTTGCCAAGCCGGTGGCGCAGGTCGATGACCGCATCCGCCGCCTGATCGACGACATGATCGAGACCATGTATGACGCCGATGGCGTCGGCCTCGCGGCCAGCCAGGTCGATGTGCATGAGCGGGTGCTGGTCATCGACACGTCCGACACGCGCAACAAGCCGCTGGTGTTGATCAACCCCGAACTGCTGTCGGTCAGCGCAGAGCAAGTGATCGACGAGGAGGGCTGCCTGTCGGTACCCAGTGTCTACGACAAGGTATCGCGGGCGGCGCAGGTTCGGGTGCGCGCGCTGGATCGCGGTGGCGAGCCCATCGAGTTCGATGCCGAAGGCCTGCTGGCCAAGTGCGTGCAGCACGAGATGGACCACCTGATGGGCAAGGTCTTCGTCGATTACCTGAGCCCGCTCAAACGCACCCGCATCAAGACCAAGATGCTCAAGCACTTGCGCGATGACGAGCGCTGATGCCATGTTGCGCTGCGCATGAGGCTGGCGTTCGCCGGCACCCCGGAGTTCGCCCGCGTCGCGCTCGCCGCTCTGCATGCCGCCGGCTTCGACATCCCGTTGGTATTGACGCAGCCGGACCGCCCCGCCGGCCGTGGTCAGCAACTGCAGCCGTCGGCCGTCAAGGCCTGGTCGGTGGCACGTGGGCTGTCGGTGATCCAGCCACAGGGCCTGCGCCTGGACGGGCGCTACGCTGACGACGCCGACGCCGCTCGCGAGGCCTTGCAGGCCCGCCAGCCTGACGTGATGGTGGTGGCGGCCTACGGTCTGATCCTGCCCAAGTGGGTGCTGGCCCTGCCGCGGCTGGGCTGTCTGAACATCCACGCGTCGCTGTTGCCGCGCTGGCGCGGTGCCGCGCCGATCCACCGCGCCATCGAGGCGGGTGACGCACGCACCGGCATCACGGTGATGCAGATGGATGCCGGGCTGGACACCGGGGCGATGTTGCTGGCCGAGTCCATCGACATCGCCGATGGCGACACCACCGGCTCGCTGCATGACCGGCTGGCGGTGCTGGGTGGCCGCCTGATCGTCGAAGCCCTGGAGCGGGCCGCTTGTGGTGGACTGCACGCCACCGTGCAGCCGACCGAGGGCGTGACCTACGCGAAGAAGGTCGACAAGGCCGAGGCCGCTGTGGACTGGACGCTGGATGCCGACACCATCGCGCGGCGCATCCGGGCCTTCAACCCGGCGCCCGGGGCGGTCGCCCGGCTGCGCGGCGAGGCGGTCAAGCTGTGGCAGGCGCAGGCGCTGCCTGTCGCTGCGCCGGACGCGACGCCCGGCGTGGTGGTCGGGACTTTTGCCGACGGCATCGTCGTGGCGTGTGGATCGGGCGCGGTGCGCCTGTCCGAATTGCAACGCCCTGGCGGCAAACGACTGAACACCGCGCAATTCCTGCAAGGGCAGGCGTTGCAGGTCGGCGACTGGTTTGACCTGAGCGCCGCCTGAGCGATCAGCCCCGTGGGGCGCGGCCTGCTGACGCTGCGAACGCCGATGGCAGAGCGTCAGAACAGCGCCATGCTCAGCTTGCGCCGATAGCGGTCGACCTCGGGGTCGACCGGTGTGGTGTCGACCTTGCCGGCAATCTCCAGCGCGCCTTTCGGCGCCGCCGTGGCGGGTTTGGCCGGCGCCGGCTTGGCCATCACGTCGAGCACGGCCACATAAGTCTTGCGCGCCAGCTCGCCATTCCAGGCCTTGTCGCGCATGATGATTTCCAGCAGCTCGTCCATCGCTTCGATGAAGCGCTGCGCGGCGAAATGCAGCTGAGCCAGCTCGAAGCGGGCGTCGAAATCGCGCCGGTTCGCGGCGATCGCTGCCGTCAGCACATCGGGGGAGCGCAACAGCGGCGCCTGTTCGCAAGCCGCCAGCCAATGCCCGCAGGCCACCAGCCGCGGATCCGGCAGCACTTGGCCCGCCACCGGGTTGAACACCGCGCGGGCTTCGTCGACGCGGCCAGCCATCAGCAGCGCCCGCAGGCAGTCGGCTCGAGCGTTGTCGTTGGCAGGGTTGATCGCGACGGCTTCCAGCAGCTTGGCGATCGCGCTGTCGGTGTTGCCGCCGGCCAGCAAGGCCTCGGCGTCTTCCAGGTCCTCGGCCGAGGCCATTTCTTCGACGCTGGGCACGTGCTTGTCGAGGAACTGACGGATCTCGGCTTCGGGCAGCGCATCAACAAATCCATCGATCGGCTGACCGCCCTTGAACATCACGCAGAACGGGATGGTGCGCACGCCGAACAGCTTTGACAGCTGCAGAGCGATCTCGGTCTCGCTCTCGGAATTCAGCGTGGCCAGCGTGAACCGGCCTGCATACGAGACCTCGAGCTTTTCGAGCACCGGCGCGAGCAGTTTGGCCGGTTCGGACCATGGCGCCCAGATGTTGAGCAGGATGGCCTGGTCGAGCGACGCCTGGAGCAGGTCGGTTTTGAAATTCTGCAGCGTGATGTTGATCATGGCGGAGGGTCGGGTGCGTGCGTGCGGGCGGACGGTGACGCGCATTTTGAGATGACGCCGCGCCGCCTACAATTCAAGGCTTCTGAAAAAGTGGAGCAAGGCCATGAACGCGCCTGCGGTGGTGGGTGTGGTGATGGGGTCCAGCAGCGACTGGGAGACCTTGCGCGCAGCCAGCGAGATTCTCGCCGAGTTTGGCATTCCGTTCGAGGCCCGTGTCGTCTCGGCGCACCGCATGCCGGATGACATGTTCGCCTATGCCGAGTCGGCCGTGTCGCGTGGCCTGAAAGCCATCATCGCTGGCGCTGGCGGTGCAGCGCACCTGCCGGGCATGCTGGCTGCCAAGACCACCGTGCCGGTGCTCGGCGTGCCTGTGGCCAGCCGGCATCTGCAGGGCGTCGACTCGCTGCATTCGATCGTGCAGATGCCCAAGGGCATTCCTGTGGCGACCTTTGCGATCGGCACCGCAGGCGCGGCCAATGCGGCGCTGTTTGCGGTGGCGATGTTCGCCGTTGGCGATGTCGCCCTGCGCACGAAGCTGGAGGCCTACCGCGCCCGACAGACCGAGGTCGCGCGCGCGATGACCGCCGATCTGAAATGACGCTGTTCATCGCGCCAGGTGCAACGCTCGGCTGGAGTTCACGATGACGTCCTTTATCGCGCCTGGCGCGACTTTGGGCGTTATGGGCGGCGGCCAGCTCGGCCGGATGTTCGTGCACGCCGCGCAGCAGATGGGCTACTCCACGGCGGTGCTCGACGCCGACCCGGCGAGCCCCGCCGGGCTGGTCGCTCGCCACCACATCCAGGCCGATTACCTCGACGAACAGGGGCTGGCGCAGCTGATGCAACTCAGCGCAGCGATCACCACCGAGTTCGAGAACGTGCCGGCCCACGCGTTGAAGATGCTCGGCGCGCACCGGCCTGTGGCACCGGTCGCGCAAGCCGTGGCGGTGTGCCAGGACCGGGCCGCCGAGAAGCAGCATTTCGCGGGCTGCAATGTGCCCTGCGCACCGCATGCAGTGATCGAGGACGCGTCACAGATCTCTGCGGTGCCCGATTCATTGTTCCCCGGCATCCTGAAGACCACCCGCCTCGGCTATGACGGCAAAGGCCAGATGCGGGTCGCGACACGGGCCGATCTGCCGGTGGCGTGGGCGTCGCTCGGCAGTGTGTCGGCCGTGCTCGAGCAGCAATTGCCGCTGGCTTACGAGGTCAGCGTCATCGTCGCGCGCAGCGCGGCCGGGCAGGTCGTGCATTTCCCGCTGCAGCAGAACCTGCACCGCGGCGGCATCCTCGCCGTGACCCAGGTGCCGGCGCCCGACCTGACCGTGGCAGTGCAGCAGCGTGCAATCGATGCCGCCGAGCGGGTGGCCGAATCGCTGGGCTATGTCGGCGTGCTTTGCGTCGAATTTTTCGTGTTGAAAGACGGCAGCCTGGTCGCCAACGAGATGGCGCCGCGCCCGCACAACTCCGGCCATTACAGCGTCGACGCCTGCGACCTGTCGCAGTTCGACCTGCAGGTGCGCACGATGACCGGCGCGCCGCTGGTCGCCCCGCGACTGCATTCCCCGGCGGTGATGCTGAACTTGCTCGGCGACCTGTGGTTCGCCTCCGACGAGGCTGCCCCGCGCGAGCCCGACTGGGCCGCGGTGCTGGCGCTGCCCGGCGTGCACCTGCACCTGTATGGCAAAGCGACGCCGCGCCGCGCACGCAAGATGGGGCACTTGACCGTCACCGCGGCCATCGCTGAACAGGCGCGGGTGGTGGCGCTGCAAGCTGCCGCGGTGCTGGGTCTGCCGGCGTTCTGACGCTGGCGACCGCACCGCTCGCCACCATGCTGCTGGACGGACACGATCCCGTTGTGATCGCCGCGGCCGCCGATGCGATCGCGGCCGGTGAGCTCGTGGCCTTTCCCACCGAAACCGTCTACGGCCTGGGTGCGCGCGCCGATGACGATGCCGCGGTGGCTCGCATCTATGCGGCCAAAGGCCGCCCGACTGGACATCCGCTGATCGTCCATGTGGCTGACGCTGCGGCCGCGCGTCCGTTCTGCGCCGCCTGGCCCGATCTGGCGCAGCGGCTGGTAACGGCCTTCTGGCCCGGCCCGATGACCGTGATCGTGCCGCGCGCCGACGGCATGGCCGCCGCCAGCGCCGGCGGGCAGGCGACCATCGGCCTGCGCTGCCCCTCGCATCCGGTGGCACTGGCGCTGCTGTGCGCGGCCGCTGCGCGTGGCGTGCCCGGCATCGCCGCACCCAGCGCCAACCGCTTCGGCCGCCTCAGCCCGACACAGGCGGCGCACGTGGTGGCTGAACTGGGTACTGAATTGCGCGTGCTCGACGGTGGCGACTGCGCCGTCGGCATCGAATCGACCATCGTCGACTGCTCGCGCGGCCGCGCGGTGCTGCTGCGGCCGGGCTCGCTGACGCGTGGCGCCATCGAAGCGGTGCTCGGCCAGCCGCTGGAAGACCGCGATGCGGATGCGCCCCGCGCGTCCGGCACGCTGGCGTCGCATTACGCGCCGCGCGCCAAGGTCAGGCTGATGGCGCCGGGCCTGCTGCAGTCGGCACTGCAACTGCTGGCCACCGTGCCCGCCGATGCCACAGCGCAAAGGCCGGTGGTGCCTCTGGCGGTATATTCGCGCCTGCCTGTGCCGAGCGGATCTGCGGTGGCCCATCAGGTGATGCCCACCCGCGCCGATCTCGCGGCCCACGAGCTGTTCACCGTGTTGCGCCGCTTCGATGACCTGGGTGCCCAACTGATCTGGGTCGAAGAACCGCCGGCGGGCCCCGAGTGGGACGGTGTGCGGGATCGCCTGTGGCGAGCCTGCGCAGACTGACCGTACCCCAACCCCAATTCCTTTGGAGACCGCATGAATTTCAGAGTCGATCGATGGAGCGCCGTGGCGCTGCGCAGCAGCCTGGTGATCCTGACGACGGTGGGCGCGTTGCTGCTGTCATCGTGCGGCGGTGGCGGCCAATCCAGCCAGTCCAAGCGGTTCAAGCCGACGCGGATGATTGTTTTCGGTGACGAGGCCAGCTTGTTGGTGCCGACCACCCCCGGTGGCAACGATTCGCGCAAGTACACCAACAACGGATTCAACGCGACCGATACGGCAGTGATCGATTGCTTCAACGCGAGCCGGCTGTGGGTCCAGTTCCTGGCGGATGAATACGGCCTGGTGTTCGCCGAATGCAATCCGAACAACGCGACGGCCACGGCACAGATGCGCGCCACAGCCGGTGCCAAGGTGGCCGATCTGGTCACAGCAGTCGATGCTTTTCTGGCGGCCAGCGCCCCCGTGCCCACCGATCTGATCACGATGATGGTCGGCACCAACGACATCGTTGAGCTTTACGACAGCGTCAGCTCAGCGGCTATGAAGCAGGACGCTGCGGTGGCCGAAGCGAAACGCCGTGGCGTGCTGTTCGGCAATCAGATCAACCGGCTCACCAATAATTCCAACACGAGGGGCCGGGTGATGTACTCCACGGTCCCCGAGCTGGATTTGACGCCATTCGCCCAGGGTAAATCGTCAGGTGATAAGTCGCTGTTGAATCTGCTGACCACCAGCTTCAACGACGCGATGCGCGGCAAGGTCGAGATCAACGGGCGCAGCAACGGTTTTCTCGATACGGCGCAACGGTTTCGCAACATTGTCGATTTCGTGCGGCGGGGCAAGTCACTCTCCAACTCCGCAATCATCAATGTCACCGTCGCGTCCTGCCTGGACCCGGTCAACCTGCTGAGTTGCAATAACAACACGCTGGTGACCGGCGCCACAGCCACCAATTACTTGTGGGCTGGCAACGTCAACTTCAGCGCCGCCGGCCACATCTTGGTCGGCGACGACGCGGTCCGTCTGGCTACCAACCTGCCGTGGTGACGCGTTCGCCTGTCAGCCCGGCCGGCTGACCCGCCGCCCGCGCAACTTCATCAGCAGGATCGCCAATGCCAGCACCAAGGTGATGGCATTGGCGACGACGATCGGCCAGGCGCCCAGCACCACGCCGTAGGCCAGCCACAGCGCCACCCCGACGGTGAAACAGCCGTACATGCCCAGCGAGATGCCGCTGACATCGCCGGTGCGAAAGCTCAGCCAGGCCTGGGGAATGAACGACACCGTGGTCAGTGCCGCGGCGGCATAGCCCAGCAGGTCGATCCAGGCGGCAGCGCTCATCGCGTCATTTCGCGCTGTTTTCCACGCCGATGACCTGCGCCTCAGCCAGGCCATCGTTTGTCGCCCACTGGATCAACGCTTCCAGCGCGGGCCACGCCGCCGCCGCGTTCGGATGGTTGACGATGCCGACCAGCACATAGCGCCGCCCGCTCGGTGTCAGCACATAGCCTGCCACCGCGGTCACATCGCGCAGCGACCCTGTCTTCAAGTGCGCCCGGCCGGTGAGCGTTTGTGACCGCCGCATCGTGCCATCGACGCCGCTGACCGGCAGCGAGGCCATCAGCTCCGGCATCAGCGGGCTGGCTGCAGCGTCTTGCAGCAGCCGCGCCAGCAAGGCGGCGCTGACGCGGGTCTCGCGCGACAGGCCCGAGCCGTTGTCGATCACCGCCGCGCGGCCGGCGTCGCCGTAGCGCGTGGCCAGCCAGCCGCGCAGCACCTCGCGCGCGCCGTCCGGCGTGCCCAGGCCGCGTTGCGTCAGCGCCAGCGTCAGGAACAACTGCTGCGCCATCAGGTTGTTGCTGTACTTGTTGATGTCGCGGATCACCTCGGCCAGCGGCGGTGACGCCAGCTCGAAGGTCGGCGCGGTGGCTGGCGCCACGCCGTCGCGCACGCTGCCGGTCAGCTTGCCACCCATCTCGGCCCACAGGCCTGCGAGCATCCGCTCGTTGTAGCGCGCGGGGTCGGCGTATGCCACGGGCCATTGCTTCTCGCCGCAGGCCGGTGAGTAGAGGCCCTTGAAGCGCAGCCGCTGCGGGTCGGAAAAATCGGCCTGCAAGGCGCTGCGCCAGTCGTTGCACTGCGTCGCCCCGACGCCGGCTGCCAGTGGCACGCGAGCATCGGCACGCACGCCTTCCAGCGCCGGCTCGGTCGAGATCACCGCGACGCCGTGCGCCGGGTCGGGCGTGAAGGTGAACGACAGCGACTTGTAGTTCAGCAGCAGCGCGTCGGCGCGCACGTTGTACGGACGCAGCGCCTCGCCGTCGAAGTCGGCGGCGTTCTGCTCGGGCATCTCGAACGCGCTGCGGTCGAGCACGATGTCGCCGCGGATCTCGCGCACGCCCAGTTGTTGCAGCCGTCGCAGCAGCAGCCAGACGCGTTCGATGACCAGCTTCGGGTCGCCACTGCCCTTGATGACCACATCGCCTTCGAACACGCCACTGCCGCCACTGCCACCGACAGGCAGCGCACCCTGCAGCCACACCGGTGTGGTCCAGGCCCAGGCCGGGCCCAGCAGGTCGAGTGCGGCATAGGTGGTGAACAGCTTCATCAGCGAAGCCGGATTGACCGCTGCCTGCGCCTGCCACGACAGCCGCGGGGCGCCGTTGCGGCCGGGTTCCTGCACCACCGCCGACAGCGCCTCGCGCGGTACCCGGGCGTGGTCCATCGCGGCGGCAACCTCGGGTGGCAGCGTGCGCAATGCCGCTGTCGGCGTTGCCGGTGCGGCCACCGCGTGGCAGCCGAGCAGCAGCAAAAAGGCAGTGGTCCCAACGCGCAAAAACATGTGGGAATGATCGCATGCGCATGCCGACGCAAACCTCGAAAACCCGCCGCAGACAAGCCCGATCGGCCGCAGCTAGACTCGTCTCGTGCCTTCTCCATTGACCGCCTGCCTGGCCTTCGACACCGCCACCGAGCACCTGAGCATCGCGCTGCAGGTGGGTGATCGCACGTGGTCGCACGAGGCCGCGGGCGGTGCGCTGGCCTCGTCCACCTTGATCCCCGGCGTGATGGATCTGCTGGCCCAGGCCGGCATCGGTTTGCGCGAGCTCGACGCCATCGCCTTCGGGCGCGGGCCGGGCGCCTTCACCGGCTTGCGCACCGCCTGTTCGGTGGCGCAGGGGCTGGCCTTCGGTGCCGACAAGCCGGTGCTGCCGATCGACACCTTGCTGGCCGTGGCCGAAGACGCGCGCAGGCTGTCAGACGGCGAGATCATCGACGACGTGTGGGTCACGATGGATGCGCGGATGGACGAAATCTACGCGGCACATGCGGTGTTCGAGGCGGGTGCATGGCGGCTTGCGACTGCGCCCTGGCTGTGCACGCTGCCGCAGCTGAACGAGCGCTGGCGCGGTGTTGCGCCGCGCGCGGTGGCCGGCACGGCTCTCACCGCGTTCGGCGACCGGCTGGCCTGCGGCACTGCGCTGCGTCTGCCGCAGGCCTTGCCACGGGCGCGCGCGATGCTGCCGCTGGCTGCCGCGCTGTGGGCACAAGGCGGTGCCGTCGATGCGGCGCAGGCGCTGCCGCTGTACCTGCGCGACAAGGTGGCACAGACGATGGCCGAGCGCGCGGCCGCGAAGGCGCTGGCGGCATCTGCGGCACCCGAGGCACCCGAGGTGTTGCGATGAATGCGGTGCTGCGCCACGCCCAGCGGCTGGAGAAGATGACGGCCGCCCACCTCGACGAAGTGATGACGATCGAGAACGCGGCCTACCCGTTCCCCTGGACACGCGGCAACTTCATCGATTCACTGGCCTCGGGCTACCCGGCGCAGGTGCTGTTCGACAGCGACCGGCGCGGCCACGTGATCGGCTATTTCGTCGCGATGGAAGGGGTTGATGAACTGCACCTGCTGAACCTGACGGTCGCGCCTGAGGCGCAGAGCCAGGGCCACGGCCGCTTCATGCTCGATGCCTTGGTCGATCTGTGCCGGCCATGCCGTGCGCTGCAACTGTGGCTCGAAGTGCGGCAGAGCAACCCGCGTGCGCACGCGCTGTACCTGCGTTATGGCTTCCGCGACGTCGGCGTGCGGCGCGGTTACTACCCCGCTGCGGCCGGTCGGCGTGAAGACGCGCTGGTGATGAGCCTGGATCTGTCCGGTGGCGGCGCATGACCTGGACTGAACGCCAGCGTGCGATGCTGGCCGAGATGGGCCTGCGGGTGTGGGATGCGCCGGCAGCCGGCGAGCCCGTAGCCGCCTCGCCGCCACCGGCCTCGATTGCTGAGGCGCAGCCGACACCCCGCCGCGTCGAGGCGGTCGCCATCTCCGTGCCGCCGTCGTCTGCCGTTGCGGCTCCGGCCGCGATCACCGTGGCGCCTTCGGTCGTCGCCACGATGGACTGGCCCGCACTGCGCGAAGCGGTTGCTTCCTGCACGGCGTGTAGCTTGCACACGGGCCGCCGGCAGACGGTGTTCGGTGTCGGCCATCCGCAGGCGCACTGGATGATCGTCGGCGAGGCACCGGGCGAAGAGGAAGACCGGCGCGGCGAACCCTTCGTTGGCCGCTCCGGCCAGTTGCTCGACAACATGCTGCGCGCGATCGGGCTCAGCCGGCAGGCCGGAGATACACCCGATCCCGCCCGCCAGGTCTTTATCGCCAACACGCTGAAATGCCGCCCGCCGGGCAACCGCAATCCGCTGCCAGAAGAGCTGGCGCGTTGCGAGGGCTTCCTGATCCGGCAGATCGAGCTGGTGCAGCCAAAGATCATCCTCGCGATGGGTCGCTTCGCGGTGCAGAGCCTGTTGCGCAGCACCGCGCCGATCGGCCAGCTGCGCGGCCGCGTTCACCGCTACCAGGGTGTGCCGCTGGTCGTCACCTACCACCCGGCCTACCTGCTGCGCAACCTGATTGAGAAGGCCCGCGCCTGGGACGACCTGTGCCTGGCGCTCGATGCTGTCGAAGCGTCAGCGGCACACGTCGCCCGTGGTGCCTGACGCGGCGGCGCAAGCAGCATGCGAGCTGCGCTGGCTGCTGCTGTCGCCACCGCTGCTCGACACCGCACCGGGCGCGCACGTGGCGCAGGTGCAGCAGTTCAGCGCGAGCGAGCGAGACGCGATCTCGGCGTGGCTGGACGGCATCGACCGCGCGCCGCAAGCGCTGTTCGACGCTGTGCATGCGGTCGCACCGAGCGGAACCGATCCGCTCTCGCGCCGCCCGCCGTCGCTGCGCCTGGGCCGCCGCGCCGAACGGCTGATGGCGTTCTTCCTGCGGCATGGCCCAACGCACCGGCTGGTGGCGGCGAACATCCCGCTGCGCCATGTGTCACCGGACGGCGACCACACGACACTGGGCGAAATCGATTTCCTGCTGCACGACGCCCGTGGCCAGGCGTGGCACTGGGAACTGGCGGTCAAGTTCTTTTTGTGCACCGGCACCGGGCCGCAGGCCACCGCAGCCGACTTCGTCGGCCCCGACCGCGCGGAAACCTTCGACAGCAAGCTGCGCAAGATGTTCGACCGGCAGCTGCGTCACTTGCCACCGCCGCCGTGGGACAACGAGATCTGGACCCCAGCGGCCTGCACGCGGGGGCGTCTGTTCTACCGCCATGGCAGCCAGGTACCGTGCACACCTGGCGTGCATCCTGGGCACCTGCAAGGCAGATGGATCGAGCGCGATCGCGTTGACCAGCTGCCTGCCGCCAACGCGCCGGTCTGGCGCGTCGTGCCGCGCAACGACTGGATGTGCCCGCAACCGCTGCTCGCGCGCGACGGCCGAACGCTGAACGCGATCGCCGACGGCCTCAACGACGTACCGACAGCGCTGGCCACGATGGTGCTGCGCGGCGACGAGCCCGACCCATTGCCGCTGTTCGTCGTCAGTCCGGCTTGACCGGTCGCTTCCAGGTCGGCAGCGACACCTGCCGGCCGCGCACCACCGTCAGCTGCCCGGCGGGCGCCTGCCGGGTGATCGTCGACCCGGCGCCGATGGTGGCACCGGCGCCGATCGTGACTGGCGCCACCAGCACGCAGTTGCTGCCCACATGCACGTCGGCGCCGATCTCGGTGTGGTTCTTTTTGGCGCCGTCGTAATTCGCAGTGATGCTGCCGGCGCCGAAGTTGACCCGCTCGCCGACCGTCGCGTCGCCGAGGTAGGCCAGGTGGTTGGCCTTGGCGCCATCTGCCAGCGTCGAGTTCTTCACCTCGACGAAATTGCCGATGTGCACCTCGGCGCCCAGCACGGCGCCGGGCCGCAAGCGGGCGTAGGGACCGATCAGCGAGCCGCGGCCCACCGTTACGCCCAGCGTGTCGCCGTCGATGTGGGTGTAAGGGTGGATCACCACGTCGTCGCCAATCACGGCGTTGCGGATCACGCAGTTCGCGCCGACCTTGACCCGGTCGCCCAACGACACCGTGCCCTCGAACACGCAGTTCACATCGATGCTGACATCGACCCCGCACAGCAGGTGGCCGCGCACATCGATGCGTGCCGGGTCGGCGAGGCGCACGCCGGCGCTCATCAGCGCATCCGCCTGGTCGCGCTGGCACAGGCGTTCGAGTTCGGCCAGCTGCTGTGGGCTGTTGACCCCCAGCACCTCGCTGGCGCGCTGAGGTTGTGTTGCCACCACCGGCACGCCATCGGCCACCGCGAAAGCAACCACATCGGTCAGGTAGTACTCGCCCTGGGCATTGCGGTTGTCCAGGTGGGCCAGCCAGCGTTTCAGCAGCGCGGTGGGCGCCGCCATCGCGCCGGTGTAGACCTCGGCGATCGCCCGCTGCTCGGGGGTCGCGTCCTTGTGTTCAACGATCGCCTGCACGGTCGAGTCTCCAGTCGCATCCGTGCGACGCAGGATGCGGCCATAGCCGGTGGCGTCATTCAGCGTCACGGTCAGCAGCGCCAGATTGTCACCGGCGCAGGCATCGACCAATGCACGCAAGGTCGCGGCCTCGATCAGCGGGGTGTCGCCGTTCAGGATCAGCGTGACGCCAGCCTCATGCAACTGCGGCGCCGCCTGCTGCACCGCGTGCCCGGTGCCCTGTTGCGGGCTCTGTCGAACGAATTGCAGATTCGGTGCTCTCACCGCAGCCTCGACCTGCTCGGCGCCGTGGCCGGTGACCACGACGATGCGGTCGGCCGCCACCGCACCGGCCGTCTGGAGCACATGCTCCAGTAAGCTGCGCCCGGCCAGTTCGTGCAACACCTTGGGGCGGTCCGATTTCATCCGAGTGCCTTTGCCCGCCGCCATGATCACAATGTCCAACGCCATGTCCCGCTCTCCTGAGTCCAGTGCAACCCGCGTGTCGGGCGCGATTATCGGCGGGGCGCTCAGCAGCGCCTCAGGCCGCTGGCGGGCGTGGCGCCGCTTGGCAGGACTTTCCTGCATCGCCTTGCTGATGAGTGGCTGCAGCGCGGTGCGCTTCGGCTACAACCACGCGCCCGACCTGGTGTACTGGTGGTTCGACGGCTATGTCGATTTCAACGACGAGCAGTCCGAGCGCGCCCGCGAGGCCCTCGACGAGTGGTTCCACTGGCACCGGCGCGTCGAGCTGCCGGTGTACGCCAGCTTGCTGGCCAAGGCCCGTGAGCAGGTGGCGGGGCCGGTTACCGCGGAACAGGCCTGCCAGTGGTTCGACGAGGCGAACCACCGCTTCGATGCGGCGCTGGAGCGGGCGCTGCCCCGGGTGGCCGAGGTGGCACGGCGCCTGTCGCCACAGCAGCTCGCGCACCTGGCGCACCAATACGCCGACATCAACGAGGAGCTGGTCGACAACTACCTGCAGCCCGAGGCCGAGGTCCGGGCGAAGGCCCAGCTCAAGCGTGTGCTCGAACCGATCGAGACGCTCTACGGCCACATGAGCAGCGGCCAGCGCGAGCGCATCGCGGCGCTGGCCGCGCCAACGCCGTTCGACCCAGCCCGCTGGATCGCCGAGCGGCATCGCCGTCAACAGGACACTTTGCAGACGCTGGCGCGGCTGAGCACCGAGCAGGCCAACCAGCAGCAGGCGGTGGAGGCACTGCGCGCGCTGGTGCAGCGCTCCCGCGTGTCACCGAAAGACGACTACCGCGCCTACCAGCAGCGGTTGATCCGGTTCAACTGCGGCTTCGCCGCCGAGGTGCACAACCTGACCACGCTGGCGCAGCGCCGTGCCGCTGCCGAGCAGCTGAAAGACTGGGAAGACGACGCGCGGGCCTTGGCGACGCAAGCCAAACCCTGACGACGCTCAGCGCTCCAGCGGCGTCATGACGCCGCGCGCTTTCGCATCGGTGCTGGGGAACGGCGTCAATGCGGCCTGGAACATCGCCGCCATCAGCGCGGGCGTCAGCGGCAGCACCCCATCGCTGCTGGCATGCGTCTCGTAGACCGCCTGGCCACTCTTGCGGTCGCGGATCAGCACCGACACCTCGCGCACATAGCGGCGCAAGGTGTCGTCCGGCCCGAAGCCGAAGCCGCGACCGAAACCAGAACCGAAGCCGAGGAACCCGGGGTGTCCGAAGCGTGAGCGGTAGATCCCACCGTTCCACCAGATCGGGTCGTTGAGCGTTGAAAAATCGGCGGTGATCAGGCGCGTGCCAAGCAGCACCACCACATCGGCCGTCTGCGCGTCGGCGGCCGGTTTGAACCCGGCAGACTCGATGGCGGTGCGGGCCGCGTCTTCCATGTGCGGCTGATCGGTCTGGTCCTGCTGCGACGGCAGCCGCTCGAATGCATAGGTGTCGGGTAGCCGATCGACCGGCCAGCTGCCGAAGGTCGACACGTCGCTGCTGACCTGGGTGGCACAGCCACCTGCCGTCAGCAGGGCGACGAGGCTGATCGCGAGGAGGAGGTGACGGCGCATGACGGGTCTCTGGTTCAGGGCATGGCGTGTGGGCGCAAGGTCATCATGGCCTCGCCCGTCGATGGCGACGCGCTGCAGGCTTCGTCGTCATCGAACGCGCGGTCTCCATGGGCATCGGCCACGCCTGTGGCTTGGAGTGCAGCGAACGGGAACAGGTTCCGGTCGGCCAGGTGCGAGGGCACGATGTGCTGCATCGCGCTGAACACGTTCTCGACGCGCCCAGGATGGCGCTTGTCCCACTCGCGCAGCATCTGCTTGATCTGCACCCGCTGCAGGTTGTCCTGGCTGCCGCACAGCGTGCACGGGATGATCGGGAACTGCCGGTGCTCGGCCCAGCGCTCCAGGTCGGCCTCGGTCACATAGGCCAGCGGGCGGATCACAACGTTTTTGCCATCGTCGCTGACCAGCTTCGGCGGCATGCCCTTCATCTTGCTGCCGAAAAACATGTTCATGAACAGCGTCTGCACGATGTCGTCGCGGTGGTGGCCGAGGGCGATCTTGGTCGCACCGAGTTCACCCGCCACCCGGTACAGGATGCCGCGCCGCAGCCGCGAGCACAGCCCGCAGGTCGTCTTGCCCTCGGGGATCACGCGCTTGACGATCGAGTAGGTGTCCTGGTTCTCGATGTGGAACGGCACGCCGACCTTCGCCAGGTACTCGGGCAGCACATGCTCTGGAAAGCCGGGCTGCTTCTGGTCGAGGTTGACGGCCACCAGCTCGAAGCGGATCGGCGCGCGCTTTTGCAGGCCGAGCAGGATGTCGAGCATCGCGTAGCTGTCTTTGCCACCCGAGACACACACCATCACGCGGTCGCCCTCTTCGATCATGTTGAAGTCGATCACCGCCTGGCCGACCAGCCGGTGCAAGCGCTTGCTGAGCTTGTTGATCTCGTGCGCGGTCTTGTCTGCCGACGGGGCTACAGCGGGCATGGCGGCTCGAAGGTCGTTCATAAAAACGGAAAGTCTCTGCGCATCGAATTCAAATGAAAGCCCGCATCCACCATCAAGGTGCTGCCGGTGAAGGCCTGATTGGACACCGCGAACGACACGGTGGCCGCGACCTCCTGCATCGTCGGCAGCTTGTGGGTCAGCGAGCGGTTGGCCATCGCCGGCAGCAGCTGGTCATCGATCAGATCACTGCCCGTGGTCAGGCCCGGCGCCACACCGACGACGCGCACGCTCGGCGCCAAGGACACGGCCAGCACGCGGGTCAGCAATTCCAGCGCGCCTTTCGACAGCGCGTACGACAGATAGTCCGGGTTGGGGTTCCAGAGCCGCTGGTCCAGCATGTTGACCACCACGCCCGTGCGGCCACCCGCAGTCGCCAGGTGGGCGTGCAGCTGGCGAGCCAACACCAGGGCAGCCCCGGCGTTGACGTTCATGTGGGCCGTCAAGCGGGCGTAGTTCAGCCGGGCCACGTTGTCATAATCAAACACGCAGGCGTTGTTGACGAGGGCGTCCACGCGGCCGAAGCGTTGGACGATGCGAGGGAACAATGCCTCGCATTGGTTTTCGTCGGCCAGATCAGCCTCGAACACCTCCGCCTCGACACCCAAGGTGGAGATTTCCGCAGCGGTCTCCGCCGCTTGCTGCGGCGAATGGGCGGTGTGGATGGCGATGTCGTAGCCGTCGCGCGCCAGTCGGAGAGCAATCTCGCGACCGATGCGTTTGGCGGAGCCGGTGACCAACGCAACGGGTCGTTGCGTGGTGGGCGAACTTTCTTGAAACATGGGTGACATCGGCCTGGGTGGGTATTGTGAAAGACAACGCGCTCAATGTGCCACGGCTGGGTTCTGGCGATGACTGACAAGCGCAGCATCTCACCATGACGGCGCATCCGCTGCCGGCGCTGATCTGTTCGGTCATTGCACGCCAAGGGGGCTGGATGCCTTTTGATCGTTTCATGGCACTGGCGCTGTATGCGCCGGGCATGGGCTACTACGCCCGCGGTGACCGGCAGTTCGGCGTGCTGCCGTCGTCGGGCAGCGACTTCGTCACCGCGCCCGAGCTGTCGCCGCTGTTCGGCCGGGCCCTGGCGCGGCAGGTGGCGCAGGCGCTGGACGGCAGTGCCACCGATGAGGTGTGGGAATTCGGGGCCGGCTCCGGCGTGCTGGCGCGTGAACTGCTGGACACGCTGGGCACACGGGTGAAACGCTACACCATCGTCGATGTGTCGGGCGCGCTGCGCGAGCGGCAGCGCGAGGTGCTGCGCCTGCACCTGGACCGCGTGCGCTGGATCGACGAGTGGCCCGAGACCCTGCAAGGTGTCGTCGTCGGCAACGAGGTGCTCGACGCGATGCCGGTGCAGCTGCTGCATTTCGACGGGCAGCAGTGGCACGAACGCGGGCTGGCCTTGCGCGAGGTCGGCAGCGATGCGGTCACCGGCGTGCCGCCATGGGTCTGGGCCGATCGCCGCACCGACTTGAGGCCACCGGTCGATGATCTCGTCAGCTTAGCGGCTGGCGCGGGCGCCGTGTTCACCACCGAGATCCATCCTCAGGCCGAAGCCTTCATCGCAACGCTGGCCGATCGTCTGCAACGAGGCGCCGCCTTCTTCATCGACTACGGTTTTTCCGCCGCTGAGTACTACCACCCGCAGCGCAGCGGCGGCACGCTGATGTGCCACCGCGCCCATCAGGCCGACACCGATCCGCTGGCCGATGTCGGCGCCAAGGACATCACGGCCCACGTCAACTTCACCGGCATCGCCATGGCCGCGCAGTCGGCCGGTTTGCAGGTGCTGGGTTACACCAGCCAGGCCCGCTTCCTGATGAACTGCGGCCTGCTCGACCTGCTGCAGGGCGCCGACATCCGCACCGTCGCCAACGCGCAGAAACTGCTGACCGAGCACGAGATGGGCGAGCTGTTCAAGGTCATCGGTTTTGCGACACAGTGCGATGCCGCCTTCACCGCCTCACCGATCGGATTCACCCATGGCGACCGCACGCACACGCTGTAAGGCCCTGACATGATCCGCTGGCTGATCGCGATCTTCCTGATCCTGATGGTGTTCACCGGCCTGCACCGCTGGCTGGAGAAGATCGGCCTGGGCCGCCTGCCCGGTGATTTTCGCTTCCGCCTGTTTGGCCGCGAATTCTTCCTGCCGATCGGCAGCAGCGTGCTGTTGAGTCTGATCGCGTTGGTGCTGGGCAAAGTCCTGTGACGAACGAGAACCTGTACTGCTCACTGCGCGCGGCCTTTCCGGCCGATCTCGACCGCACCGCCATCGAATGCGTGGCCATCGAGGGTACCGCGGGGGTTGCGCTTTTCTACACGTGGCGCGACCTCGACCGCGGCAGCGCGATGATCGCGAACCTGCTGGCGTCGCTGGGCCTGCCCGCCGACGCGCGCGTGCTGGTGCAGACCGACAAGTCGGTCGAGGCGCTGATGCTGTACCTCGCCGTGCTGCGCGCCGGGCTGGTCCATGTGCCGCTGAACGGTGCCTACCAGGCCAGCGAACTGAGCTACTTCATCGACAACGCTGCACCGGCAGTGGTGGTGTGTGCATCGCGGGATTTCGGCTGGCTGTCGAAGATCGCGTTTCGCGCGGGCACCACGCACGTGTACACGCTGGACGACGATCGCCGCGGCAGCCTGCTGCAACGTGCCGCGCATCACGCCGACACGCAGACGCCCCTGCAGCGCTCGGCCGCTGATGTGGCCAGCATCATCTACACCAGCGGCACCACCGGCCGCAGCAAGGGCGCGATGCTCAGCCACGGCAACCTGCTGAGCAACGCGCAGGTGCTGAAAACGTTGTGGGCCTGGCGCCCTGAAGCTGACGGCGGCGATGTGCTGATCCATGCGCTGCCGCTGTTCCATGTGCACGGCCTGTTCGTCGCATCGCACGGCGCTTTGCTCAACGGCAGCAAGATGCTGTGGTTTGCGAAGTTCGATGCGCGTGCCGTCACTGCACGGCTGCCCGAGGCGACGGTGTTCATGGGCGTGCCGACGCTGTACGGGCGCCTGCTCGCCGAGCCCTTGTTCAACGCGTGGGCCTGCCGGAACATGCGCCTGTTCATCAGCGGCTCCGCGCCACTGCTGGCCGAGACCTTCCGCCAGTTCAGCGAGCGCAGCGGCCACACCCTCCTGGAACGCTACGGCATGAGCGAGACGGTGATGTTGACGTCCAACCCTTACGAGCCGGTGCAGGGGCGCATTGCCGGTACCGTCGGCTTCGCGCTGCCGGGGGTGGGCCTGCGGGTGTCGTGTGCCGAGGGCAGCAAAGGCGAGCCCATCGGTGCCGTCGAGGTGCGTGGCCCCAGCGTGTTCCAAGGCTACTGGCGCATGCCGGAGAAGACAGCGGAAGAGTTCACGGCCGATGGCTGGTTCAAGACCGGCGATGTCGGACATCTTGATGCGCAGGGCCGGCTGACGCTGATCGGGCGCACCAAGGACCTGATCATCACCGGCGGCTACAACGTCTACCCGGCTGAGGTCGAGGGCTACCTGAACGAGCTGCCGGGTATCGGCGAGAGTGCGGTGATCGGGGTGCCACATCCCGACTTCGGCGAAGCTGTGGTCGCGGTGCTGGTGCCGCGCGCGGGCGCCAGCGTGGACGCCGCTGCCTGCATTGCGGCGCTGAAGCAGCGCATCGCCAGCTTCAAGGTGCCCAAGCAGGTCATCGTGGTTGACCAACTGCCGCGCAACGCGATGGGCAAGGTGCAGAAGGCGTTGCTGCGCGAGCAGCACCGGGCGCTGTTCGTCCGCTGATGCGGCTTACTCTTCTATTGCTGTCCGCTTGCAAGCCTGTGCGCGCTGCTGCCGAGGGCATGGGCTGACCGGCTCCGCTCATGTCCTCCAGGCCGGGTCACCTGCCAAACGCTTCGGGTCAGGCTGATCCGGCCTTCCTCCTTACTTCGCTGCGCCGGTCAACCCATGCCCTCGGCAGCAGGCACCGTTGTCGCATGCGAAGGTATTCAAACCCCAGAACACTTCGGTGTTTGTTGGAGCGCTGCGGCGGGTCGTTGTGTGGAGCGAAGTAAAGGAGGAGGGCCGAGTCTTTTCCGGCCCGGGGGACATGAGCGCAACACGGCGACTCGGCGCAGTGCTCGCAAGTTGACCTCGGACAAAAAGACCGCACATCGCAGATGTAGCGCGCCAACAAAAAAGCCGCCGGGTCTCGCGACCCGGCGGCTTTGTGCTTCCAAGCTCTGAGGATCAATCCCGAGCGTAGATGTCCACGTCCTTGGTTTCCTTGATGAACAGCATGCCGATCACAAACGTCGCGCTGGCAATGATGATCGGGTACCACAGGCCGTTGTAGATGTTGCCGGTCTGCGCCACGATGCCAAAGGCGATGGTGGGCAGCAGACCGCCGAACCAGCCGTTGCCGATGTGGTACGGCAGGCTCATCGAGGTGTAGCGGATGCGGGTCGGAAACATCTCGACCAGCATCGCCGCGATCGGGCCATAGACCATGGTCACGTAGATCACCAGGAGGGCCAGGATCAGCACCACCAGCGGCTTGTTGATCTTCTCCGGGTCGGCTGCGGCGGGGTAACCGGCGGCCTTGGTGGCTTCGGCGACGCTCTTCTTGAACGCGGCGATGGCGGCCTTGCTGTCGGGCTCGAACGAGTTGCCGTCGGCCGTCAGCGTGGCATTCAGCGCCGGGATTTCGGTGCCGCCCAGCTTGACGCTCGCGATCGTGCCGGCCGGAGCTTCGACAATGTCGTAGTTGACCGCGGCCTGCGCCAGCGTGCGCTTGGCGATGTCGCAGGAGGTGTGGAAGTTCACCTCACGGGCGATCGGGCTGCCCTGGAACGAGCACTGCGCCGGATCGACGACGATCGTCACCGGCACCTCCCTCTGTGCCTTGGCCAGCGCGGGGTTGGCGGCCGAGGTCAGCGCGTTGAACAGCGGGAAATAGGTCAGCGCGGCGATCAGGCAACC
>JANXTP010000294.1 GCA_025352345.1 Burkholderiales bacterium
CAAGCCATAAACCCAGCTCGGCTCCGGCCCGAACACGCCCCACACCACGACGGTCAGCAACGCGATGCTGACGACCGTGACGACGAAGTAGCCGGCCACCTGGTCGGCCATCCGCTGCATCGGCGCCCTGGACCGCTGGGCCTGCAGCACCATCTGCACGATGCTCGCGAGCACGGTCTGCGAGCCGACCTTCTCCGAGCGCATCACCAGCGCACCGTTGGTGTTCAGCGTCGCGCCGATCAGCTTGTCGCCGACGCGCTTGGTCACCGGCACCGGCTCGCCGGTCAGCATGGATTCGTCGACCGCGCTGCTGCCTTCGATGACGACGCCGTCGACAGGGACCTTTTCACCGGGGCGGACGCGCAGCGAATCGCCGACATGAACGTGCGTGAGCGGCACGTCCTCCTCGCCGCCATCGGCGTTGATCCGGCGCGCCGTCTTGGGCGCGAGGCCCAACAAGGACTTGATGGCTGCCGAAGTCTGCGACCGCGCCTTGAGTTCCAGGATCTGGCCGAGCAAGGTCAGCGAGATGATCACGGCGGCGGCCTCGAAGTACACCGACACCCGCCCCATCGAGACGAACGACGCGGGAAATACACCTGGCACCACCGTGGCAACAACGCTGTAGACAAAGGCTGCCGAGGTTCCCAAGCCGATCAGGGTCCACATGTTCGGGCTGCGATGAAGCACCGACTGCACCCCCCGCTCAAAGAACGGCCAACCTGCCCACAGTACGATGGGCAACGAGAGCGCGAGCTCGATCCAGCTCTGCGTCGCCATCTCGAACCATCGCAGGCGATGCCCTGCCATCGCCAGCACGGTGACGATGATGGTCAACGGCAGCGTCCAGATGAACCGCCGCTTGACGTTCAAGAGTTCGGGGCTCTCGCCGTCGTCGAGCGTCGGCATCTCGGGCTCCAGCGCCATGCCGCACTTGGGGCAGGCGCCGGGCTGGTCCTGCCGCACCTCGGGGTGCATCGGGCAGGTGTAGACGGTGCCGGCTGCTGCGGGCTCGGGCTCGGGCACCGGGATCGGCGGCGCGGCGACTGTGGCGGGCGCTGTGAAGTATTGAGCTGGATGGGCTTCGAATTTCGCCTTGCACCCCGCGCTGCAAAAGTAGATGGGCGTGCCTGCGTGTTCCAGGACATGCGGCGACTGGTCTGTCACCGTCATGCCGCAAACGGGATCCTTGAGACTTTCGGCGGCTGGTGGCGTGATGAGTCGCTCGCGGGCGGCGCGGCCGTCATGACCTGGGCGGGTTTGCATGTGCATCGTTTTGCTCCTGCTTTGCTGCATCACATTCGGCGCGTGAATCCTGCGCCTCGCGAAAGCATTGTTCAGCCGGGCTGAACAAAACATCGATGTGGCCGGTGGTGATGAACCGCCAAATCATCGCGGCCGGCCGCTTTGAAGTCGGCCTCAACCGGTTCGGCAGCCAGGCGCTCGGCTCGATGAGCGCGGGCTCACAGTCAAACGCATGCATGGCTCAGCCGCTGCGGGCGCCTCTGCGCAACCTCCAGAGCCACCCACCGACAGCGCAGAGCAAGACGTAGTTCAGCACCACGAACCACGGCGTGTTCCAGGCAATGCCGTCGAATCCGCGTTGCGTGATCGGGTACAGCACTGGGGACGGGTAGTAGTCCGCCGAATGCGTGAAGACATCGATCACGATGTGCAACCACCAACCGAGCAGCGGCACCCACAGCGCTTGTCGAATCGCCCCGACCAGCAGCGTCACGGCGCCCGCGACTACCGCGCTGTGCAGCACACAGTGGAGGTGATGCGACCACAGTGCGATCAGCGGCGGTATAAAAGGTTCTTGGCCCGGGACTGCGATCGCATACGCCCGCACGACGGCGAACGAACCGTCGCCCAACAACCACCAGCCGATGATCGGCAGCAGATGAAATACATCGGGCAACGCCGCCAGCAGCATCGTCAGCAATGCTGTGCGAGGTGCGATTGGCCATCGGCGAGCCGCCAGCGCCACGCCAGCACCGGCCCACAGGGTGTGTGCCACGATGTCCACCCGGTCGCCCGCCTTCAGCCGTTCTCGCTGCCAGGACGAACGGCCGGATCAGGAGACCTGGCAGCCACTCGCGGTCGGGTCACTTCTGCGTCGCCAGCCAGCGATCGAACTGGGCGATCTCCTTCTTCTGCGCGGCGATGATGTTCTTGGCCATCGCCTTCATGACCGGGGATTTGCCGTGCGCCAGTTCCATCTGAGCCATATCGACGGCGCCTTGATGGTGGATCTTCATCATCATCGCGAAGTCCTTGTCGGTGTCGCCGGACATTTTCATGGTCTTCATGCTGTCCATGCCGGACATCATCGACTGCTTCATGTCACCTGACCCGGCAGCGCCTTGTTGCATGGGGGCCATTGGCTTGGCGGTTTGCGCGTGCGACACGGCGAGAAGGCAGAGCACCGACGCAGGGACGAGGACCGCGGCACGAACGGCCTGAGCAAATTGCGAGTTCATCAAGATTTCCTGGGGGTTGAATCGATGACCTGACTCTAGGCACGCCGGCCGCGGCGGCCTGTAAGGCGCCACCGGCATGGGCCGTAGTCGGTGGCCGCGAGCCTGGGCTCTGCGAGCACGGCCCACGCACGAGGGTCACAGTCACTTGGCGACCTGGATCTCAGTCACCACAATGCCGCCACCGGCCTTTTCGGCCTTGAACGTCACCTTGTCGCCGGTCTTGACCATGTCGAGCATGGCGGCGTCCCTGACCTGGAACACCATCGTCATGCCGGGCATCTCGAGGTTCTTGATCTCGCCGTGCTTCAGCGTGATCTTCTTGTTCTCCTTGTCGATCTTGCGCACTTCGCCGTCGGTCATCGTGCCGGCGCTCATTTGCATGGCGCCGGATGCGGCAGGTGCTGCGGTCTGGGCGTGGGCCAACGCGAAGAAGCCGGAGGCCGCGAGGATGGACAGGCCGGTGCGGGTGGACTTGAAGTTCATGGAGATTCCTTTCAGAGGTAGAACTTGAAAGCGCTTGCGTTGGCGTCGAAGCCAATCAACAACACTTGGTACGGGTCTTTCTTTCCAGCGCGCTCCATGCCCGTCGATGACGCAGCGATCCCCGTCGCGCCGAGCAGCCAACTGCGGCGGCGCGCGTCAGTGTTTGTGGGCGCCATGGCCATCCGCCTTAATGGAAACACCCTTCACGGAAACACCCTTCACCGTGGCGACATTGACTGCGCCTTTCATGCCGGCGTCGTAGTGCCCCGGCTGCAGACACGCGAAGTCGATCTTGCCGGCCTTGGTGAATTGCCAGATCACCTCACCAGCCTTGCCCGGGGCCACGGTGACCATTTGCGGGTTCGAGTGCTCCATCTCCGGAAACTTTTTCATCAGTTCGTAGTGCGCCTTGAGCTCCTTCTCGGTGCCAAGCACGAATTCGTGTTTGACCTTGCCGGAGTTCTTCACCGTAAAGCGGATGGTCTCGCCCTGCTTGGCCGAAATGCTGGCCGGACTGAAGCGCATCGCATCGTTCATGTCCACGCTCACCGTGCGGCTGACCTTCGCGGCCGTACCTGGCGCGCCAATGGCATCGGCATCGCCGTGACCGTGTTCATGCGCGTGACCGTCGGCGGCCTTCGCACCGGACTTCGGGGCCGAAGCCGCGTGGTCGGCGTCACCGTGGGCGTAGGTTCCAACGGCAAATGCGGCTGCCGCGATGGCAACGAGTAGCTTTTTCATGAGTCGTCTTTCGTGGTTGAAGAGGTCGGTTGGGAACCGGGTTCGATGTTGAAATTCGTGACCGAGCGCCAGGCGCTCGGTCAATGCTTGTGGTGCGCAGAGCCGGCGCCCGGCTTGCGAATCTGGACCTCGATCTCCTTGGGCGACTGGCGCTTCGAGGGCGGCATGGAACCGCCGCCCTCGGACGCAAAGCGAGCGGGCTCGGGCAGCGTCCCGTTCCATTCGAAGGCGGTCGTCCCGGCGGGCGGCTTGTACCAACCCGGGTCCTTGTAGTCCCCGCGGGGCTGGTCGCGCCGCACCTTGACGACGCTGAACATGCCGCCCATCTCGGTCGATCCAAACGGGCCTTCGCCACCCATCATGCGGGCGGTGTTGTCCGGGATGGGCATTTCCATCTCACCCATATCGGCCATGCCGCGTTCGGCCATCACCATGTAGTCGGGGATCAGCTTGTTGATCTCGCGCACGACACCGCGGTGCTCCACACCGATCATGGTCGGAACGTCATGCCCCATCGCGTTCATCGTGTGGTGGCTCTTGTGGCAATGGATCGCCCAGTCGCCTTCTTCGTCCGCGATGAAATCGATCTGCCGCATCTGACCCACCGCCACATCGGTCGTCACCTCGGGCCAGCGACTCGACTTGGGCGTGGGTCCACCGTCGGTGCCCGTGACCAGAAACTCGTGCCCATGCAGGTGGATCGGGTGGTTCGTCATCGTCAGGTTGCCCATGCGGATGCGAACCTTGTCGCCCTGACGCACGTTCAGCGAATCGATGCCGGGGAAGACACGGCTGTTCCACGACCACAGGTTGAAGTCAAGCATCGTCATGATCTTGGGCGTGTACGCACCCGGCTCGATGTCGTAGGCGTTGAGCAAGAAGACGAAGTCGCGATCGACCTCGTCGATGAGCGGGTGCTTGGCGCCCTTTGCAAGCGCGGGATGCGTGATCCAGAAACCCATCATGCCCATCGCCATCTGCGTCATCTCGTCGGCGTGCGGGTGGTACATGAAGGTTCCCGGACGGCGCGCGACGAACTCATAGACAAAGGTCTTGCCGGGCTTGATGGCGGGCTGGTTGAGCCCTGCCACACCGTCCATGCCGTTGGGCAGCCGCTGACCATGCCAGTGAATGGTCGTGTGTTCCGGCAGCTTGTTGGTAACGAATATCCGCACGCGGTCGCCTTCGACCACCTCGATCGTCGGGCCTGGCGACTGCCCGTTGTAGCCCCACAGGTGGGCCTTAAAACCGGGCGACATCTCGCGCACCACGGGCTCTGCGACCAAGTGGAATTCCTTCACGCCGTTGGTCATGCGCCAGGGCAGGGTCCAGCCGTTCAAAGTCACCACCGGGTTGTAGTTGCGACCCGTGTTCGGTACGAGCGGCGGCATCGTGTTAGCCGTCGTCTGGATCACCGGTTCGGGCAGGGCGGCCATCGCCACCTTGCTCACGCTGGCGGCGGCGACGGCCATGCCCGCGCCTGCACCACCAAGGAGAAAATTGCGTCGGTTCGTAGTCATGAGGGTTCCGTCAGGGTTTCAGCGGCCGGCGGCGCTCGAGCCGCCGTCCATGGCCATCGACATGGAGGACATCGGCTTGCCGATCAGCGTGGCTTGAAGCGCCGCGTCCGACATCCAGAAGTCGCGGTGCGCTTCGATCGCGAGCACGACGCTGGCGATCTGTTCGCGCGAGTCGGCCAAGAGTTCGAACACGCCGATCAGCATGCCGTTGTAGCGAAGGATGTTTTCTTCGGCGATCGTCTTGCGCAGCGGCACGATCTCGTCGCGGTAGTGCCGGGCCAGGTCGTAGGTGGTCCGGTAGGCGCCGTAGTTGTCGCGCACTTGGGAGCTCGCATCGACGGCAATCTGCGCCGTGCGGTTGAATGCGGCCATGTAGGTCGATTCAGCTCTGGCGCGGGTCGCGTCGCCGTAGTCGAAGATCGGCAAAGGGACCGAAAGGTCGTAGCCTCTCTTCGGCGCCAGACCGGTCTCGCTCTTGCTCCTGACGCCGACCTCGAGGCCATTGACGATGCTGGTGACGCGGGTCAGACCTTGCTCGCGCGCGACGAAGTCCAGGTTGGCGCGTGCCATGCGAACGTCCAGCCGTTGGTCCATCGCCGCCTTCGCGACCGTGGCCTCGTCCTTGGGTTGAGCCGGCAGGTCCGGCAGTCGCTCGGGAAGTTTTAGTGAAGCAGCCTGCTGTTCGTTGAGGCCGAGCGCGCGAATCAATGCTTCGCGGCTGCTGCGTGTGGCCTGCGTGGCGCGCGCCAATTGCGCGACGGCATCGGCCGCGAAGGCCTGCTCGCGGGCGCGCTGCAGCCGGCTGTAGTTGCCGACGGCCTGCATGCGTCGAGCCAGTTCGGAACTCGCGTCGGCGGTGGCTTTGACCTGTTGAAAGTATCGAAGCGATTGCTGCGCCGCAACCGCACTCACCCAAGCCTGGCGCGTGTCGGTGGCGGCTTGCACAACGTTGGTCGCGAGTGTCAGTCGATTCAGCTGCTGCCGATACTCGGCCAGGCGAAGACGCGAAGGCAACAGCAGCAGGTCGAGCACGGAGAAGCTCAGCGCTCGAGTCAGCTCGAGTTCGCGCATGCCACCTTCGTTCCGAACCATGCGCTCGAAAGCGAAGACCGGATTGGGCAGGCGCGCCGACTGCGTCGCGGACGCCGAGTTGATCGCGCCCTCGTACAGCATCGCCTGCAACGCCGGGCTGTATGCAAGCGCGATGCGGACGGCATCGTCGCCGGAAAGCGGCTTGGCCAGCATCGCGTCAACATCGGACTGCGCCTGCGCGCGATCGGCGTCGGTCGTCAGCCACTTGACGTCGGCGCCGAGCCGCTCTTTGCTCAGTTGTTGCGTGCTGCTGAAGTTGTCGTTGATCGCCGTGCTGGCGCAGCCCGTCAAGGTGAGGGTCACCGCTGCGGCCACTGCAAGCCGTTTGGCCGGCGTTGCCCAGCGGTTTCGGTGGGTGGGTTTGAGACCCGTTGCGCGCACCGCCGCAGGCAGTCGAAGGCTGTTCATGGTTTCGTGTGTCCTGTGTGATCGGCCGGCATCGCGGCCGAGGCAGAACCTGCGGGCGGCGTGGCTCCTGAAGGCGGCACCTTGGTGGGCGCCTTCGCCGGGCCTGGCGTGCTGGCCGCAGGCGCCATCGGGGGCGCGGCACCGGTTCCGGATGACGGCATCTTCATGCCCCCGTGCCCAGCAGGCATCCCCGACATGCCGGGCATGTTGGCCATCCCCTTCGTCTCTGACGGGGGGGCGCTGCCGGCCACCGGACCGTTCTGCCCCTCGCGTGCATAGGACTGCCAGCCGCCAATGCGGCCCACGGTGTCATTCGATTCGCGCCAGGACTGCACGGGCTGGTCTGTCAAACCCTTGTAGCCGTCGAAGGCCGAGCGGTAAACCATCGCAGCGGCCGCCGCCGACGCGGCCGGTGCCATCGCGGGGGCATCGCTGGTGGTCGGTTTCGGTGCGCTGGCACTTTGAGGCGCCGGCTGTTGGGCCATGGCTGCGCCTGCGCCGACGGATGCGACGAGCAGCACCGCGTTCGCAGCGATGCGTGTTGAAACGAACATGGGTATCTCCGGTTGATTCCCTCCGCCGCACGGATCACAAAGCGATGCGGGGGGAGGGCGTGGTCGACAGCCGTTCGGAGCCCTCAGCGGGCGACCGAACGCGTCACAGACGCATCAAGCGAAGAAGGGGCGGGGAGGCCGTTCGAGGCCGTCGGCCAGGAAGGAGCTGACGCCGCTCTGTACCGACAACACAAAGGCGTCGACCAGCGGAACAGCTTCGAGACGGATCGCCGTCGCAGGCAAGGCGGCCACCACACAAC
>JANXTP010000300.1 GCA_025352345.1 Burkholderiales bacterium
TGCAGGTTGTTCAGGTTCACCACATAAGCGTTGTGGTGCTTGCCGTAGTGGTACTCCAGCGTCTCCTTGCTCAGGTGGGGCGCCAGGGCGTCGAGTGCATATGGCAAGGCCGGCAGGGTATGTTCCATCGTGATCCTTTCAGTGGAGGGTGGTCCCATTGGAAAACGCAATGTGATTTTTGATTGTAGGCAGCGATGCCGAGATCAACGGCGTCTGCAGAACACGTCCCCGTGAGCCGCAGGGAGCCGCCATGTCGACGGTCGTAGCGGGTCAGCCCGAGGTGTTTGCCACCGGCGTTTTTGTCACCGAAGTCACCTGCGCCACCGCCACCCCATCGCCGAGCACCGCGCGAACCGACTGACCAACCCTCAGCTGCGAAGCCGACACCAGAGGCCGGCCGCTGTCGTCGCTGACCCAGGCGTAGCCGCGCTGGAGCACCCCGGCCGGGTCGAGGCTGCGCAGCCGCGCGTCGAGGCAATCGAGGGTCGTCGCCACGGCCTGGATCGACGCGGCCCCCTTGCGTTGAAAGCGCGCACCCGACACCTGCAGAGCCTGCGCACGGGTCGCGACCAGTCGCTGGGCGGCGGACGCGAGCCGCAGCGACCACAGGTTCAGGCCCTGGGCCTGACGCCGCACCGCATCGACCGGACGCAGGGACCGCATCGCCAGCGTGTCGAGCCGCTGTGCCTCGGTGTCGATCGCGCGGCGCATGCGCCGCTGCATGGCCGCGGCGACCGCGTCCAGCACAGACAGGCTGTCCGAGCGCGCGGGGGCACACAACTCAGCAGCGGCGGTCGGCGTGGGGGCACGCAAGTCGGCGACGAAGTCGGCCAGCGTGGTGTCGGTTTCATGGCCGACACCGCTAACCACAGGCACAGTGCACGCCGCGATGGCGCGCACGACGCGCTCGTCGTTGAAGGCCCACAGGTCTTCGATCGAACCGCCGCCGCGGCACAGCAGCAGCGTGTCGACTTCACGCCGGCGGCCGGCGATCTCGATCGCCGCGACCAGCGCGGCGGGCGCCTCCGGGCCCTGCACCAGGCTTGGGTAGACGATCAGCTCGACCTGCGGCGCGCGGCGGGCCAGCGAGGTGGCCACGTCGTGCAGCACCGCGCCGTCCAGCGAGGTGACGATGCCGAGGCGCCGCGGGTGCAGTACCAACGGCCGCTTGCGCGACGCATCGAACAAGCCTTCGGCTTCGAGCTTCTGCTTCAGCTGCAGGAACTGCTCGTACAGCGAGCCGTCACCGCTGCGCTGCATCGCCTCGACGATGAACTGCAACTCGCCGCGCGGCTCATAGACAGCGACACGACCGCGCAGCTGCACCTGCTGCCCGTCGGTCGGCAGGAACTGCAGCTGGCTGGCCGCCCGCTTGAACATCGCGCAGCGAATGGAGGCGGCGTCGCCGTCGGCGTCCTTCAGCGTGAAGTAGCAATGCCCGCTGGCGGCGCGGGTGTAGCCTGACAACTCACCACGCACCGTGCAGGCGGCGAATCGCGCGGCCAAGGTGTCGCCGATCGCGTGCACCAGCGGCGCCACGCCCCAGACAATGCGCTGCAAATCAGCGTCTGGCAGCTCAACCACGCGCAAACCCAGCATCCATGCGGGTCGAGAAGTCCACAACCGCGGCCATCCATGCTCGAACGGGCATCGAGGCTGTCACGCGACGTTCACATAGCCGCAAGCTGTTGATTTGCATGAGGTTATGTCTGCTCAAAGATGAGGCAATGTGTTGCTGGCGCGGCGAACTCACGGTTTTTCAGCGTTGCCGGCCCAGATACCCACAAAGTTATCCACAGCGTCGGTGGAAATCGTGACTGCGCCATTGAACTTTTGGCAACGAGTGAACTCCCGCGCCCTCCGCGTGTTGAAAGGCCGGCGCGTCGGGCTGCTGCATGACCGAGATCGACGGCAGGCCGGCAAGGCCATAATCCACCGCGTCTGAGGCCCGTTGTTTCACGCCAGAGTGCGGAAAGTACCGAAGTGATTTCGATCATACAAGCCGCTGGATGGCCGATCTGGCCCTTGATTCTGTGTTCGGTGGCAGCGCTGGCCTTGATTTTCGAAAGGCTGGTGAACCTGAGAGCCTCGAAGGTCACACCGCCGCGCTTGCTGGAGGAAGTGGTCTCGGTCACCCGCGCCAGCCTGCCCTCCTCAGACGTGGTCAACAAACTGGCCGACAACTCGGTGCTGGGCGGCGTGCTGGCCAGTGGTGTACGCGCCGTGATCGCCGAGCCGCGCATCACCGAAGAGGCCTTGCGCGACGTGTTCGAATCGGCCGGGCGCGCCGCCGTGCACCGCCTCGAAAAATACCTGAGCCCGCTGGGCACCATCGCCTCGGCAGCGCCGCTGCTGGGGTTGCTGGGCACGGTGATCGGCATGATCGAGATCTTCGGCTCGCAGGCACCGACCGGTGGCGGCAACCCGGCGGCGCTGGCGCATGGCATTTCGGTGGCGCTCTACAACACGGCCTTCGGGCTGATGGTGGCGATCCCGTCGCTGATCGCCTACCGGCACTTTCGGGGTCGGATCGATGCCTACACGCTGGACCTCGAACAGGCCTGCGACCGCCTGACGCCGCACCTGATGCGCTTCGCCGTGCCGCGCACCGCGAGTTGATCCGCGATGGGCATGAACTTCCGCAAGGCGCGGCCGGAGGAACCGGAGATCAACCTGATCCCGTTCATCGACGTGCTGCTGGTGGTGCTGATCTTCCTGATGCTGTCGACGACGTACTCGAAGTTCACCGAGCTGCAGGTCAACCTGCCCGCGGCCGATGCCGACAAGGCACGCGATCGCGACCACGAGGTGATCGTCGCCGTGGCGGCCGATGGCCGGTATGCCATCAACGGCCGTGCGGTGGACGGGCGCAGCGTCGAGTTGCTGACGATCGAACTCGGCAAGGCAGCCGGCGGGCCGGGCGACACACCGATCATCGTGTCGGCCGATGCCACTGCGGCCTACCAGGCGGTGGTCAACGTGATGGACGCCGCACGCCGAGCCGGCCTGCCGCGCCTGACCTTCGCCGCGCAGCGCAACACGCCCGAGGCGAGCCGTTGAGCGGTTCCGGCCGGGCGTGATGGAGGCGGCGCTGCAGCGCGCCTGGTTGCGCCGCGGGCCCACAGCCCTCGCGCTGTGGCCACTGTCGGTGGTGTTCAAAACCGTGGTGGCGCTGCGCCGGGCGCTGTATCGCTGGCAGTTGCTGAAGCCTCAAGCGCTGCCGGTGCCGGTGATCGTGGTCGGCAACCTGATCGCCGGCGGCGCGGGCAAGACGCCCACGGTGATGGCGGTGGTCAGGCACTTGCAGGCCTGCGGACACACGCCAGGCGTCATTTCACGCGGCCATGGTCGGCGGCGCGACGCCCTTTCGGTGATGGCCGTGCTGCCGAGCACCCCCGCCGCCGACGCCGGCGACGAGCCGCTGTTGCTGCGACTGCGACTGGGCGTGCCGGTGTTCGTCGGCATCGATCGGGTGGCGGCGGCACGAGCAGCGCTGGCGGCGCATCCCGACATCGACATGCTGGTCAGCGACGACGGGCTTCAGCACCTGCGACTGCCGCGTGCTGCGCAGGTGGTGGTGTTTGACGAGCGTGGCGCCGGCAACGGCTGGCTGCTGCCTGCCGGCCCGCTGCGCGAGCCGTTGACACCCCACACGCTGCCGAACACCGTGGTGCTCTACAACGCGTCACAGGCGTCCACAGCGTGGCCTGGCCATCTGGCAACCCGGCGGCTGGCAGGGCTGGTCTCACTGGCCGACTGGTGGGAGGGTCAGGCCGCGAAGATGTCCTGTCTGGCGGCCTTCGTCGCCAGCAAAACGCCTGTGACAGCCGCCGCTGGCATCGCTCGACCCGAGCGCTTCTTCGACATGCTGCGCGCCGCCGGCCTCGCGCTCACCCCGCTGCCGCTGCCCGATCACCACGCCTACGCCACCCTGCCCTGGCCGGCCGATGCGACCGATGTCGTCGTCACCGAGAAAGACGCCGTCAAGCTGCGGACCGAGCGGCTGGCCGCCGCGGGCGCAGCGACACGCGTCTGGGTCGCACCGCTAGACTTCAGCGCCGACGCAGCCTTCGATGCGGCCTTGCAAGCCGTGCTGCCCGCCCATTTCACGATCAGGATGCCCGATGGAAACCCGACTGCTTGAGCTGCTGGTGTGCCCGCTGTGCAAGGGGCTGCTGGACCATTGGCGCCCGCCGCACCAGGAGCGCCAGGAACTGGTCTGCCATGCCGACCGATTGGCCTTCCCGGTGCGCGACGGCATCCCGGTGATGCTCGAAGGCGAGGCCCGCGTGCTCGGCAACGAGCCGCCGGCGCCACCCATCTTTCCGATGCCGTCGGCGTCGAATCCGTCCTGAAGCGCGCGGCAACCATGGGTTTTTCGGTGCTGATCCCCGCACGTCTGGCGTCAACACGCCTGCCGCGCAAACCGCTGGCCGACATCGCCGGTCTGCCAATGGTGGTGCGGGTCGCGCGACAGGCGGCGCTGTCGTCGGCAACGCGGATCGTGGTGGCGGCCGACGACGCCGAAATCGTTGCTGCCTGCAACGCGCATCGGGTCGATGCGATCCTGACGCGCCGCGACCACGCCAACGGCAGTGACCGACTGGCCGAAGCGTGCGCCCTGCTTGGCCTCGATGGCGATGCGGTGGTCGTCAACGTGCAAGGCGATGAGCCGTTGATCGACCCGGCCCTGATCGATGCCTGTGCGGGCACGCTGCCAGCCCACCCGGAGTGCGTTGTCGGCACGGCCGCGCACGCGATCGACGACCCGCGTGACCTCGCCAACCCCAACGTCGTCAAGGTGGTCTGCGACCAGGCTGGCCGGGCGCTGTATTTCTCGCGCGCTGCGATCCCCTGGTGGCGCGATGGCAGTGCCCCCGGCGCACCGGCCCTCGGCCGCATCGCGCCGCTGCGTCACATCGGCATCTATGCCTACCGGGCCGGGTTCCTGCGGCGCTTTCCGACGCTCGCCGTCAGTCCGCTGGAGCAGATCGAATCGCTGGAGCAACTTCGGGTGCTGTGGCACGGCGAGCGCGTTGCAGTGCACTTGAGTGCCTTCGCTGCGGCGATCGGCGTGGACACGCAGGAAGATCTGGAACGTGTGCGGCAACTGCTGGCGGGCCGCGTCTAGGCAGACACCCGTCCAGCGACCGGCCCGTTCGGTTTTAAACTACCCGGTCTGGCTTCGAGCGTTTCGTCGGAGCGCCGCGACTCCATCGACCAGACAACAAGGACACCCATGAGACTGATTTTGTTGGGCGCGCCCGGCGCGGGCAAAGGCACGCAGGCCACCTTCATCTGCAAGAAGTTCGGCATTCCGCAGATCTCCACCGGCGACATGCTGCGCGCGGCCGTCAAGGCCGGCACACCGTTGGGCATCGCTGCGAAGAAGGTGATGGACTCGGGCGGTCTGGTCGGTGACGACATCATCATCGGCCTGGTCAAGGAACGCCTGGCCCAGCCCGACTGCGCGAACGGTTTCCTGTTTGACGGATTTCCCCGCACCATCGTGCAGGCCGATGCGATGAAGGCCGCCAGTGTGAACCTGGACATCGTGCTCGAGATTGACGTACCCGACGAGGCCATCATCGAGCGCATGAGCGGCCGTCGCGCGCACCTGGCTTCGGGCCGCACGTACCACGTCAAGTTCAACCCACCGAAGGTTGAAGGCATCGACGACGTGACCGGCGAGCCACTGATCCAGCGCGACGACGACAAGGAAGAAACCGTCAAGAAGCGCCTGGACGTGTACCAGAAGCAGACGCGGCCGCTGGTGTCGTACTACGCCGACTGGTCCGCCTCCGGCGACCCGGTGGCGCCGAAGTACCGCAAGATCAGCGGCACGGGCAGCGTCGACGAGATCACCGCGCGGGCACTGCAAGCGCTGTCGTGATGCCCCGCTGACCGCTGGCGGCGTCAACCACCGAAGCCCCTGTCTCGCACCTCGCGAGCCCGGGGCTTCGGTTTTTCAGGGCCCGAACTGCTCGTTGCCGACCATGCCCAGCTTCGTCACACCCAGACGCTGCGCACTGGCCAGCACCATCGCCACGACGCCATAGTCGACCGCCTTGTTCACCCGCAGATGCAGCTCGGGCTGATCGGGCTGGGCTGCGGCCGCCTTCAGCCGCGCTTCCAGTGCCGCGCGATCGACCACCGCCTCGCCGTTCCAGCGCAGCGCGCCGCTGGCGTCGATGTCCAGCGTCACCACCTCCGGCGTCGTCAGCGGCGGCGGGTTGCCCTGCGGCATGTTCAGGTTCACCGCATGCAACTGCACCGGGATCGTGATGATCAGCATGATGATCAGCACCAGCATCACGTCGATCAGCGGCGTGGTGTTGATGTCCATCATCACCTCGGGTTCGTCGCTGTGGCCGGAGCCGATGTGCATCGCCATCGATTGTTCTTTTAGTGTGGAAAGCGGTCAGGACTTCGGCGGCGGCTCGGTGACGAAGCTGACCTTGGCGATGCCCGAGCGCTGGCAGGCATAGACCACCCGGCCCACCGCCTCATAGCGCGTCTTCTCGTCACCGCGCACCTGCACCTCGGGCTGCGGCTGCTTCGCGCCCTCGACCTTCAGCCGCTCGACCAGCGCCGCAGCGTCGGCCAGCGGCTGTGCGTTCCAATAGACCTTGCCCTCGCGATCAACCGAGATCTCGATGTTCTCGGGCTTGGTCTGGCGCGGCAGGTTGACTTCTTTCGGCAGCGACAGCGGCACGGTCTGCGTGACCACCGGAATGGTGATCAGAAAGATGATCAGCAGCACCAGCATCACATCGACCAGCGGTGTGGTGTTGATGCTGGCTGTGACCTCGTCGTCATCGCTGCCGGATCGGAGTTGGAGCGCCATGTGCTGGATGGATGGGGTTTGCTGGATCAGCGCACGTTCTTCGCGCCGAGCAGGATGCCGTGCAGGTCGGCGGCAAAGCCACGCACCGCGTCCATCGTGACCTTGTTGCGGCGCACCAGCGCGTTGTAGCCCAGCACCGCCGGCACCGCCACGGCCAGACCGATCGCCGTCATGATCAGCGCCTCGCCCACGGGCCCTGCCACCTTGTCGATGCTGGCCTGACCGGCAATGCCGATCGCGGTCAGCGCGTGGTAGATGCCCCAGACGGTTCCGAACAGGCCGACGAACGGTGCGGTCGAGCCGACGGTGGCCAGGATTGCCAGACCACCCTGCAGGCGCGACTGCACCTCGTCGACGCTGCGCTGCACGCTCATCGTGATCCAGGTGTTGCGGTCGATGTGCTCGGTCAGCGAGCCCTCGTGGTGCTCGCGGGCGTTGATCCCACTCTCGGCGATGTAGCGAAAGGCACTGCCGGCGGCCAGGGTGCCGACACCCGCTTCCAGCGTCGCCGCCTTGAAGAAGCTTTGCCGCACCGCGCGGGCTTCGGCGTGCATCTTCAGGCTGGCGGCCAGCCGGGTGACCAGGATGTACCAACTCGCCATGCTCATCAGCACCAGGATCAGCAGCGTGCCCCGGGCCACGAAGTCGCCCTGCGCCCACAGGGCACCCAGGCCGTAGGGGTTGTCGACCACGGTCTGGGTGATGGCAGGCGCCACGGCCGCGACGACACCCGCTGGCTGTGCAGGGGCCTGTGCCTGCACGGCCAGCGAGGCCACACCGAGCAGCAGGCTGCAGACACATCCGCGCAACGTACGCACGAAGGAGGTGAAGAACTTGTCAGACCAGGGCATTTTCATCAGCGGGCAAGGGCAGAAAAACCGGTACGGTGGGTGGTGAGGATTGGATGCAGCGCATGCGAATCGGCTGCCCATCAGTGGATGTCGAAGAAGAACTCCTGGCGGATCTGCACGCCATCGCCGGTGCACAGATAGCCCTCCTTCATCGCCGCCTCGACGGCGTTGATGAAGGCGCGCAGCGTGCGGCGGTCCGGCACGCCCTTGAGGGTGTTGCGGTCGATGTCGACCTGCACCACCCTGCCCGCCTTCAGCGTGCCGATCACGAACAAGCTGCCCTTGATCTCGCTGGACACAGTCGGCGCCACCGGCGGCGGTGTGCGGCTGCAGGCGATGCCGGCGGCCAGCACCTGGGATCGGCCGGCCCCGGAGGCAGGCGCGGCCGACTCGATCGCCGCGGCCGGCGATGTCGGCGCCAGATCGATCGGCGCCGGCGCAGGCGGGGCTGCGGTGATGGTGGGCGCAGGCTGTGGTGGCGCCGTGACCACCACCTCGGGCGGCGGCACGATGACCGGCGGTGGCTGCAGGCGCTTGGGCGGGGCCACCACCGCAGCCGGTGGCGGCGACGGGGGTGGCGGTGGCGGCGCAATGACCTCCTCGATCAGCCGGGTCTCCACCGGCACGCGCACCACGTCGATGACCTTCCGGGCCAGGCCGTTGACCAGCGCGCAGATCACCAGCACATGCAGCAGGACGACGATGCCGAGCCCCAGCCAATGGCGGCGCGGGTCGTCGGCTCCTTGTGAAAAATCCATCGCTGCATTCAGGCTCAGGTTCAAGCTCAGAAACGGTAGTTCAGGTTCGCATACACGGTGCGGCCACGGGGATCGTAGTAGCGATCGTCATAGCCAACCTGAAAGCCCTGCTTCAGCCCGCCCACGGCCAGTGACAGCGGCGGGGCACGGTCGAACACATTGAGCAGCCCGATATTCAGATCGAGCTGCGGCATCACCCGCCAGCGCGTCTGCCAGTCCACCGTCACGTAGTCGGACACCCGGCGCGTCAGCGAGTTCACCGCATCGCCGATCGACCCATCGGGATTCACCAGGTTGACGTAGGCGCTGGCCGCGATGTCCGGGTCGCGGTAGCCCGATTTGTAGTTCAGCGCCAGCGTGTGCGCGGTGTTGCCGAGCTCGAAGGTGTTGACCCAGCGCGCCTGCCAGCGGAAGGTCACCGTGCCGTCGTCGCCGAAACGGCCGAGGCTGCTCGAATACGGGCCGCCGGCCACCACCTGGTACTGGTCGCGCAGCATGTAGGTGGCGTTCAGCTGCGAGGTCACATCGACCCACCGAGCAATGTTCGTGCGGCCGACCACATCGAAGTCGATGCCGGACTTGAAGGCCTTGCCCTGGTTCAGGTTCGGAGTGAAAAACGCGAGCTGATTGACGCCGGTGCTTGAGCTGACCGCGATGGTGAAGCTGCCCCGGTTGGCGTTCAGGTTGTCGACGATCGCTGACGGATCGATCTGCCCGATCGCGTTGTAGACGCCGACCATCCAGTAGTCGGCCCCGAACGAGACCGCCGGCACCGGCTCGATGCGCAAGCCCAGCGAGGCCTGCGTCGATCGCTCGGGCTTGAGCTTGTTGTTGCCCTGCGCGATCACATCGGCCTGCTTGCCGTTAGGGCAGACCACGTTGGGGCCGAACGAGGCGGCGATGTCGTTGAGCGTGACGCCGTTTCTGTCGGGCGCCGTGCAATCGACAAAGATCGAGCTGACGCCGAAAAGCTGGCGCGAGGCCTTCACCTGCAGGATTGAAGGCGCCTTGTAGCCGCTGCCCACGGAACCACGGAACAGCACGCCCGGCGCCGGTTGCCAGCGCGCCGACAGCTTGGCGTTGGTGGTGTCGCCGAAGTCGGAATAGTGGTCGTGGCGCAAACCCAGCGTCAACTCCACATCCTTCGCCACCGGCGCCAGCAGTTCGGCGAACACGCCGATGACATTGCGCGCGCCGGACGATGGCACCTCGGCCGCGTTGTCTCCAAAGCGCACCTCGCCGCCCAGGCCCTGAGCCAGTGCGCTGGGCCGGGAGTTGTACCGTTCGCGGAAGAAACTGGCGCCGGTGCCCAGCTGCATCGGCCCGCCCGCCAATGCCCTGAGCTCGGTGGTGCCGCGCAGCTCGACGCCATCGAGTGTCGATTTGCCGCCGTTCCAATAGCCGGTGTAGCGCGCATTGGCCAGTGCCTGCTGCCCGGCTGCAGACTGCTGCCCTGGCAAGGCGAACGGATCGACCACGCTGTTCAACGCGGCGAGCACGCGACTGTTCAGCGCATAGCCGTTGTCCAGGCTGCCACGCACGATGCTTTGCGAGTGGGTGTAGGCCAGGTTCAGGTCCCAGCTGCCGATCTGGCCTTCGATGCCGAGCACGGCATGGACGGCCTCGGCGCGGTCGTCGGTGACGCGCCGACCCAGGTCGGTGACGCGGTAGTCGGCGAGCACGCCCAGGTCGCCCTGCGACGGGTCGGTGTTGTTGTAGCCACCGGCACCCACCGCCTGGCCGAAGTACGGTGAACTGGGCGCGATCGTGAATTCGGTGGAGTTGTACGACAGCGTGCCGCGCGAGCGGCTGCGCGAATAGACCAGGTCACCGAACAGCTTCGCGCCACCATCGAGCTGGCGATCGAACGAGGTGACCAGGCTCTGCCGCTCGCGATCGGGGTAGATCTCCTGGTCCGCAACGAAGTCGTAGGCGCAACCGGCACCGAGCACGAAATGCTTGTCGGGGCAGCGGCCGGTGGCCGCCAGGTAAGGGCTGATTGGGGCGTACTGTGTGGCGGGGGAGTCCAGCACATTGGCCGGGATGCTGAAGGTGGAGGCGGCCAAGAAGCGGTAGCGCTGCCCGCCCTCGGTGAAGAAGATCTCGCCGCTGCGGGCAAATTTGCGTGCCGTTGCGGCCAGCTGGGTGCGGCGATCGGCACTGGCCGACAGCATCACGTTGTAGCCATCGGTGTCGTAGTCACCGATGCCCTTGGTCACGCTGACGTTCGTCTCGCGCGCACCACCACGCGGCAGCGACACGCCGGCGGTCGCGCTGCCCTGCGTGCTGCCGCGACGGGTGATGAAGTTGACGACGCCGCCGATCGCATCCGAGCCGTAGAGCGCGGACGCGCCATCGGTCAGGATCTCGATGCGCTCGATCGCCGAGATCGGGATGCTGTTCAGATCGATGGCGTTCTGGTCGCCGGTCAGGAACTGACCGCCGAACCGCGCTAGCCGACGCCCGTTGAGCAGCACCAGCGTGCGGCTCTCGCCGATGCCGTGGATCGATACACCAGCGAAGCCGTAGGTCTCCGAGCCGACCGTGCCCGATTCGACCGACGAACCCATCACCGCCGGCAGGTTCTTGACCAGGTCCACCGTCGAGGTGTAGCCGCTGCGCTCGATCGCATCGCGCTTGATGACCTGCACCGGCAGCGCCGATTCGGCATCGATGCGGCGGATCGACGAGCCGGTGATCTCGACGCGCTCGAGCGTCTGTTGCGCCCCCACCGAGCTGCCGACCAGGCCACAAGCCATCGCGATGACCCATGAGCAGGCGCTGCGGCGCTGGCGCTTGCTGTTGACGCTGTCGTTCACCTCGCCTCCCCCGTTCATTTTTCTGGGCCCACATCACTGCCGTGTGTGGCCTCGTTGCCGTCACCGATCGGTCACGCCGGCGATTAGAACCTGACCAATCGCGGCACAGCGGCCAGCAGGCGGCGGGTGTAGGCCTCGCGCGGATCGGCCAGCAGCGCGGCCGTCGGCCCCGTTTCCTCGATGCGCCCGCGGTGCATCACCGCCACGTGGTCGGCAATGTATTCGACCACGCCCAGGTGATGGGTGATGAACAGGTAGGACAGTCCCAGCTCGCGCTGCAACTGCTTGAGCAGGTTCAGGATCTGCGCCTGCACCGAGACGTCCAGCGCCGAGGTCGGCTCGTCGCAGACGATCAGCCGGGGCTCGACGGCCAGCGCACGCGCGATCGCGATGCGCTGCCGCTGTCCGCCCGAGAATTCATGCGGATAGCGCTGCAGCGCCTCGCGGCGCAGGCCGACGCGATCGACCAGCGATTCGAGCAGCGTGCGGCGCGCCTCGCCATCGAGTTCAGGACGCAGCGTCAGCAGGCCTTCTTCCAACAGCTCGAACACCCGCATCCGTGGGTTCAGCGACGCATAGGGGTCCTGAAAGATCATCTGCACCGAACGCCGCGCCCGCCGCAGCGCCTCGCCATGCAGACCGAACAGGTCCCGCCCGTCGAGCATCGCGCGGCCTTCGATCTGCGCCTGACCGCGCAGCAACTGCACGATGGCCTTGCCCAGTGTGGTCTTGCCGCAGCCCGACTCGCCGACCAGCGCGTAGGTCTCGCCGCGGCGTATCTGCAGCGACACATCGGCCACCGCCACCGCATGCGAGCTGATGCGCTGGAACACGCCGCTGCGAATCGGGAAGCGCACCGACAGGTGCTGCACGTCGAGGAGCAACTCATCGCCAGGCCGCACGACGGGCGTGGTCTGCGGGGCGGTTGCCGGGTTGGCCGATGCGGTGCGCCCGTTGACCGCGGGGATTGCTTCAGCCGCTTCGCCCCGTGTCGGCGACACATGCAACCAGCAGCGCACTTCACGTGGCGACAGCGCAGCGTCCAGCGCCGGCGCCACCGGTGGCAGCAACACCGGCGCCTCTCGGTGACAGCGATCGAAGACCCGGTCACAGCGCGGTGCAAAGCGACAGCCGACGAAGGCTTGTGACAGCGGCGGCACCGTGCCCGCGATCGCCGCGAGCGTCGTGCCGCGCTTCTGAGCCTCCGGCAGCGACTGCAGCAACAGCCGCGCATAGGGGTGCTTCGGCTCGCTGAAGAACTCGGCGGCGCTTGCCACCTCGACGATCTGCCCGGCGTACATCAGCGCGACCCGCTGCGCCATGCCCGACACCACCGCCAGGTCGTGCGTGATCAGCAGCAGGCCCATGCCCTGTTCCCTCTGCAACTGCTTGAGCAGTTCCAAGATCTGCGCCTGGATGGCGACATCGAGGGCGGTGGTGGGTTCGTCGGCCACCAGGAACGCCGGTTCGGCCGCCAGTGCGATCGCGATCATCACCCGCTGCTTCTGGCCGCCGCTCATGCGGAACGGGTAGTCGTCGATGCGCCGTTCGGGCTCGGGGATGCCGACGCGGCCCAGCCATTCGATCGCCTTCGCACGGGCTGCTGGACCTCGCAGCGCCGTGTGCGTCTCGATCGCCTCGACGATCTGATCGCCCACACGCATCACCGGGTTCAGGCTGGTCGCAGGCTCCTGGAAGATCATGCCGACGCGGCCACCACGCAGCCGGCGCATCGCCGATTCGGGCAGCGACAGCGTCTCCTGCCCTTCGATCTCGACGCGCCCATCGATGACGCGGCCGTTGTCGGGCAGTAGCCGCATCAGCGCCAGCGCTGTCATGCTCTTGCCACAACCCGACTCGCCGACCAGCGCGAAAGTCTCGCCGCGTTCGATGGACAGCGACAACCCATCGATCGCGCGCACCAGGCCAGCATCTGCATCGATCGCGACCTTGAGGTCGGTGATGGTCAGCATCGCGATTCAGCCCGCCTTGACCGGCGCCGGCGTGCGCCTGGCGCGGAACACGCGCGCGCGGGGATCGAACGCATCGCGCACGCCATCGGCGAAGAAGTTGGCCGCCAGCACCACCGTGACCATGAAGCCGAAGGCGGCGGCGAACGACCACCACACCAGCGGGTCGCGGCTCATCTCGCTGCGCGCCAGGTTGATCATTCCGCCGAAGCTGTTCATCGACGGATCGACGCCCACACCCACGTAGGACAACACGGCTTCGTAGAGGATCAGCCCCGAGAAATCGAGCACGGTGGTGATCAGCACCAGGTGCATCACGTTGGGCATCAGGTGGCGAACGATGATGCGCCACGGGCCGACGCCGAAGGCGGTCGCGGCCTGCACGTACTCGAGTTCACGCAGCTTCAGCGCCTCGGCACGCAGCAGCCGACACAGACCGGCCCAACCGGTGAGGCCGAGGATCGCGCACAGCAAGAACAACTTGAGGTCGGCGCGCTCGGCACCGGTCTCGAACAGCTCCGCGTGCTGGTCGAGGTAGACCTGCACCATCAGCACACAGGCGGCGATCAGCAGCACATTCGGCACCGACGACAGCACGGTGTAGAGGTACTGGATCGCCTCGTCGACCCAGCCCTTGAAGTAGCCGGCCATCAGACCCAGGCCAACCGCCAGCGGCAGCGTCGCGACCGTCGCCAGCGTGCCGATGACGAACGCGGTGCGGATGCTTTTGAGCGCCTGGTAGAACACATCGTTGCCGGTGCGGTCGGTGCCGAGCAGGTGGTAGTCGTGCATCAGCAACACGGCCGGGCCGGCCAGCAGGCACAGGCCCGTGAGCGTCATCAGCGCCGCGCGCCAGCGGATGTCGCAGTCGTCGTGCCACACACGCACCGCGGCCTCGCGCCACGGCCAGCCGTGGCGTCGGGC
This sequence comes from Burkholderiales bacterium, assembly GCA_025352345.1. Classification (GTDB taxonomy): domain Bacteria; phylum Pseudomonadota; class Gammaproteobacteria; order Burkholderiales; family Burkholderiaceae_C; genus PBB1. Next base: position 14,170 of record JANXTP010000300.1, read on the forward strand.
GACACCGCGCACGGTCCAGGCACTCAGCAACAACGCGACGACCGCGCCGATCGCCAGGCCACCCACCACGCGCACAGCGATGTCGCCCGACCATTGCGTCGCCGGGTCGTTCAGGTGCGCGCCGCCGTGCAGCAGGCGTGGCGGGAGCCGACGCACTTCGCCTTCCACTGTCAGCGATTCGAGCGTGAAGCTCTGATAGGCCAGCGGCCGCGAATAGGTCGCTTCGCGCGAATCGACCAGGCGCACCAGCAGCGCATCGAGCAGCGATTGGGTGCGGGTGTCGTAGGCCACAGCGGGCGCAGCTCCCTCGACGCCCCCCGCGGCGGGCAGTGCGAGACGGAAATGCACGCTGTCGAGCAGCGTCAGCACCAGGCACAGCCCGAGCACGATCGCCGAGGCGAAGGCCGCCGCATCGCGGAACACCAGCGTCCAGCTCGCGCGCAGCGTCGGGCTGCGCCAGACAACCCGCGCGTAGACCAGCAAGGCAACCACCAGCGCCCACATCACCGCGTCGGTCCACAGCAGCACGAACTTCGGCAGCATGAGATTCATGTGAGTCGCACCCGCGGATCGATCCAGGTGTAGGCGATGTCAATCACGATGTAGCTCAGCACATAGAGCAGCGAGCCGAGAAACACCATCGTGCGCACCACCGCGAAGTCCTGGTTGCTGATCGCATCGATCACGTAAGCCCCCAGGCCCGGCAGACCGAAGAAGCTCTCGAACACCAGGCTGCCCAGGAAGATGTAAGGCAGGTAGCCACCGGCGCTGGTGACGATCGGGATCAGTGCATTGCGCAGCACATGCGCGGTCAGCACGCGCGGCTCGCTCAGGCCCTTGGCGCGCGCGGTGCGCACATAGTCCTTGCCGGTTTCCTCAAGGAACATCGCGCGGTACAGCCGCGCCTCGCCGCCGAGCCGGGCAAACAGCGACAGCGCGATCGGCAGCAGCAGGAATTTCACCGCATCGAGTCCAGGCGCATAGCCCGAGATCGGTGCCAGCCGCAGCATGCGCGAGAAGAAGAACTGCCCGACGATGATGTAGAACAGGCTGGAGATCGACAGCAGCACCACGCACAACACGACACCCCAGGCATCGAATCGAGTCTGCCGGAACATCACCAACAGCAGCGCGAACGCGGTGCTCGCGATCACCTGCAAAATGAACAGCGGCAGCGCGAGCTGCAGGCTCACCGCCATCCGCGCACTCACCTGGTGGCCGATGTCACCGGCGCTCTCGGCATCGGCGCGGCCGAACTGGAGCGTGAACAGGGAGATCGAGCGCTCCCAGAAGATCGTGTCGGTGTAGCGCTCGCTACCCTGCCGCGAGGCGTTCAGATACAGCGGCTTGTCGTAGCCACGCTCGACCTTCCACTTGTCGATCTGCTCCTGCGTCACGCGCTTGCCGCCGATGTTCAAGCGCGCCATGTCGTCCGGCGTGTTGACGGTGAAGAACAGGAAAAAGGTCGCCAGGTTCACGCCGATCAAAATCAGCACGCCATAGGCGACGCGGCGGACGATGGCGCTCAGCATCGCCGAGTCCGCTGCGGCGGCATCCGAGACGTCATGACAGCACCACGCCACGCGCATCGAGCCGCTCGCGTCGGCGGAAGCTGCGCAGTGCGAGCCACACGACCGCGATCAGCCCTGCAGCCCCCACCCCCATCGGCCACCACACCGGCCGGTTCCACTCGGTCTGCCGGCGTGCCCGTTCGGCCGCATCGATGCGGATGTAGCGCGCCATGTCACGCACCAGCACAGCAGGTTTCGCGTTGTGCACCCAGGCCTGGAACGCGCCCGACGAATAAGGAAAGTAGCCGAAGGACCACGGCGCGTCCTGCTGCACGATGGCTGTCATCCGGTCGATCAGCGCCTGCTTCTCGGGGCCATCGTCTACGCCTTTCAACTGCGCGAACAGCGCGTCGTATTCGGCGTTGGCGTAGTTCGCGGTGTTCTCGCCGTCGGAAGTCGACTTCGCGTTCGGGCCGTAGAGCAGGAACAGGAAGTTCTCGGCGTCGGGGTAGTCGGCCAGCCAGCCCGACCAGAAGATCTGGTGCTTGCCCTTGCGCACCTTGTCCTGGAACTGGTTGTTGTCGGTGGCGCGGATTTCGAGCTGCACATCGATCTTCGCGAACTGCTTGACCATCCAGTCGAGCTGCGACTTCACCTCGGGCGTGGGCTGGTTGTAGAAGTCGTAGTTCAACACCAGCGGGCGGCCGGTCGCGGCATCGCGGCCATCGGGATAGCCGGCTTCGGCCAGCAGCTTCTTCGCGTCCTCGATCGGGCGGCGCACCACCTTGCCATCGACAAGGTGGTGGGTCACGGTGTTGATGCCCTGCGGCTGGCCGTGGCGCGAGCCGAAGATGCCATCGGGCAGCGGGCCCATCGCGGTTTCGCCGGCGCTCTTCGGGAAGATGCGGCTGTATTCCTCCCAGTCGATCGCGATCGAGATGGCCTGACGCAGTTGGCGGTTCTTCGCCTGCTGCTGGGGCGTGTCGCCGCGACCGATCACCGGGTCGAGCATGTTGAAGCCCAGGTACCACGAGGTCACGTCGGCGAACTTCGGCAGCTGGAAGCCGCGCGCGGTGTAGTCGCGGCGCACGTCTTCCGAGTCGTCCATCTCGACCAGGAACTCCAACCCGTCGTCGGTGCGCTCGATGCGCGGCACGTCGTAATAGCCCTGGCGGAATTTGGCGCGCAGCGGCACGCCCTCCTTCTCGATCACCGCGACGATGGTGTCGACGAACGGGGTGGGCTTGCCGCAGTCGGCCAGCATGCCGTTGGTTTGGTCGGCTTGCACGCCCTCGCACGGATAGGGCTCGCCGCGGTAGTTCGGGTTGCGCTTCATCACGTGGCGGGTGTCCTGCACCGACTCGACCATCATGTACGGCCCGGTGCCCACCGGCCAGGTGTCGAGCGACAGGCCGTTGGCTGCCATGCCGGGCTGCGCATAGAAGGCATCGGCCTCCCACGGCACCGGTGCCATGAAGGTCAGTGACATCCAGTAGTTCCACTGCGGGTACTTGCCCTTGATGCGGATGCGCAGCAGGTGCTTCTCGGGTGCGGTGGCACCGATCAGCGGCCACTTTCGGAAATCGAGAAAAGGCTTGTCTCGCGCGGCCGGGTCAAGGCCCGCACGCAGCTTCGCGTCCTCGGCCTTGATCAGCGCGCCATAGTCCTTCAGCCCCAGCACGTATTCCGAGAAGATGCCGTAGATCGGCGTCGTGATGCGTGTCGTGGCCTGGCGCTTCAGCGCATAGACATAGTCGTCGGCCACCAGTTCGCGCGTGCCCTGGTGTTCGAACTGCCACGGCGAGCGGCGGTCGCCGAGTTCGCCACGCTTCAGCGCGTGATACAGGTATTGCCCTTGTGCATCGGTCGCGAACGCCGGGTGCGGCTGGTACTGGATGCCGGGCTTGATGTGCACGTCGTAGACGCTTTCGGCAATGTCGGCCGCGGGCGCATCGGCGGGCAGCGGCTGGCCGTTCCTGTCGAGGTACCGCGGCTGCGCCACCTCGACCGCGGCCTTGCCGACCAGCACGAACGGCCGCTTCAGGTAGTGGTAGCCGTAAGGTGGCTCGTAGATCTGGTAGGTGTACGGGGTCTCGTTGCTCCAGTACGAAGCGGTGGGGTCCAGATGCCGAGGCGAGCTGCCGGAGACCGCAGTGAAGAGCGTGTTCGAAGCAGCAGCGCCGTCGGGCAGCGGGTTGTTGTTGCAGCCGACGAGCACACCCGCCAGCGCAACCCACCAGGCGCCGACGAGCCTGCGCATCACCAGCCAACCAGCACGTCGCGCCCCTGCACCAGCAGTTGCACCTTCGCGCCCACCGGCATCGTCACCTTGGTGGGCACATGGCCGAACGGCAGGCCGGTCAGGATCGGCGTTTTCGTCAGGCTACGCAGGTGCGCGATGGCGGTTTTCAAGCGGTAGCCACGGTCCAGCGGCGAGCGGCGGTAGCCGCTGAAGTCGCCGAGCAACACCGCCTTCTGCGCATCGAGCACGCCGGCCTGGTGCAGTTGCAGCAGGCTGCGCTCGATGCGGTACGGGTGTTCGTTGACGTCTTCCAGAAACAGGATGCCGCCGCGTGTGGTCGCGGCCTTCGGCCAGTGCGCGGTGCCGAGCAGCGAGGTGACCATGCACAGGTTGCCGCCCCACAGCGTGCCGCGCGCGGTCAGGCCGTCGAAGCCCGCTTCGGTGCGAAAGCCCACCGCCTCCAGCGCACCGCTCATCGCTTCGACGAAGCACGGCTCGGTGATGTCATCGACCAGGTCGCCGCCGAAGTCGCCGGACGCCATCGGCCCGGCCCAGGTCAATCCGACGGCACCGTGGTCGGCATGATGGTGCGTGTCATCGTGATCGTGGCCGTGGGCCTGGCATGTGGCAGCGCCCTTGCCTGCGCCTTTCGTATGCGCCAGCAGGCCGAGCTGCAAGGCGGTGAAGTCGCTGTGCCCGACCCAGCGCGTGCCGCGTTCGATGCTGCGGTGGATCAGCGGCCAGTCGATGCGGTCGAGCAGCCGCGTCAAGCCGTACCCACCGCGCGTGGCCATCGCGATGTCGGGCGCCCGCTGGGCGACGCGGTGCAGCGCGGCCAGTCGGGTGTCGTCGTCACCGGCGAAGCGCTGGTGCTTGGCCAGGGCCGAATCGTCGATCTCGACCGCATAGCCGAGCGCCGTCAGCCGGCGCGCGGCGTGGCGCAACGGGGCCGCGGCGACCACGCCGGACGGGCTGTACAGAAGCAAAGAGGTCATCGGAGGAGTCAGGGCGTGTCGGTCGCAGGCGGCAGTTCGAACACCTCGCCGGCAGGGATCAGGGGCTCGTCGGACTCGGACAGGTTCAGCTGACCATCGACGGCCAAGCCCGCCCGCCGTTGCCGGTACTGCTCGCGCCGCTCGGCAAAGAAGTCGCGCAGCACGGTGCTGCAGGCCTCGGCCATCACGCCGCCCTGCACTTGGGTGTGGTGGTTCAGCTGCGGCTGGGCGAACAGATCGATCACCGAGCCGGCGGCGCCGGTCTTCGGGTCAGCGGCACCGAACACCACGCGTTTGAAGCGCGCGTGCAGCAGCGCCATCGCACACATCGCGCACGGCTCCAACGTCACGTACAGCTCGCATTCGGGCAGCCGGTAGTTGCCGAGCAGCGTGGCCGCATGGCGCAGCGCCACGATCTCGGCGTGTGCGGTCGGGTCGTTTTCGGTGATCGGCCGGTTGTAGCCCGTGGCGATCACCTGGCCCGCGCGCAGGATCACCGCGCCGACCGGCACCTCGCCGACCAGCC
>JANXTP010000404.1 GCA_025352345.1 Burkholderiales bacterium
TACACATGCGCATACGCCCGCGCCATCTTCTCCGCCCGAACGTCATTCGTGTACTGCGCCGGCAAGCGCCGCATCTCGACCTTCAGCGTCTGCATCACCGCTGCCTTGGCCTGCTGCTTTTCGCGCCAGTCCAGCACCAGCTTCTCCCGCGTCAGCGTGGCCAGCAGTTCCCGGCACACCTTCTTGACCTCGGCCTCCTCCGCCTTGGTCAGCACCGGCTCCGGCTTCGTGAGGATGTCGAAAATCGCCAGTTCCTCCTCGGTCAATTCCTCGGCGATCGCGCGCTGCTCCTCAACCGTCAACGTCCCGACGAAGTCCTTCAACCCGGCGAAGAATGACTCGATGTTCCGGCTGCCGGCGTTGTACTCGTCGATCAGCTTCTGAAACTTGTCGGCCAGATCCATGCGCGAGGCGTTCACCGCCACCATCTGCGACAGCTTGCCGGCGATCAGGCGCTTCAGCTTCTCGGCCTCCGTGTGCTTGTGGCCCTGTGCAAACTTGGCCTGCAGCGCCGCGAAGTCAATCTCCGACAAGTTGACCAGCGCTGCCGGGTTGCTGACCGGGCCGATGCGATAGCCCTCGGTGGCGATCGAGTCGTTCAGCAGGTCTTCCACGTCGCCCATCACCGCCGAGATGTTGGGCGGGTCGGTCTCGGCGTGGATCTTCGCGGCGAGGTACGCCACCAGCACTGCGAGCGGCGCCAGCTCGTTGGCCAGCGGGTCGGGCAAGATCGCCTTGAACAGCCGTGCCACCCGGCTCGCCAGTTGCAGGTAGTGCTTCTTGTCCGCCTCGCTGGTCAGGAAGGCTTCGATCGCATCGTCGATCAACCCGATCCGAAAGAAGCCCTGCGCCTTCGCGATGGCTTCCAACTGCACGCCGCGGGCATCGGCGAAGAACGCCGCTTCGTTCAGCGCCACTTGCAGCGTCGCCACCAACTCCGCCTTGTCCAGAACCGGCCCGCTGCCGCCACCGCTCTCGCCATCGATCGTCGGCCGCGCGTAGGTGGCCAGCGCGCTTTGCAACGCCCGGAAGATCCCCACGTAGTCCACGATCAGGCCCGACTCCTTGCCGGGCGCGACGCGGTTGGCACGCGCGATCGTCTGCATCAACGTGTGCGCCCGCATCGGCTTGTCAAGGTAGATCGTCGAGCAGGTCGGCACGTCGAAGCCGGTGATCCACATCGCGCAGACGAACACCAACCGCAGGTCGTTCTTGTCGTCCTTGAACTTCTCGGCAAGGTCTTCATCGAGCAGCCGCTTGCGATGCGGCACGATGTCCAGGCCCTTCTTCTTGAGGTCTTCCACCTCGTTCTGGCCCTGGCTCACCACCACGGCCATGTCGGTGGTCTGCATCAGGTGGATGCGGGCGATCAGCGCCTCGCGGGCGTCGCCTTCTTTTGTCCCATCCTCCAGCGCCAGCGCCGCCTTCAGCCGCACGATCTCGGCCTTCCAGTGCGCCTGCACCTTGTCGTACATGCGCACCGCTGTGGCCTTGTCGATGCACACCATCATCGCCTTGCCGCGGTAGCCGCGGCCGGTGAAGTGCGCCACCATGTCCTTGGCAATCGCTTCGAGCCGGTCCTCGCGGGTGATGATGTGGTACTCGCGGCCGAACTCGCGCTCCAGCCTCTTCTCCTGTGCCTCGTCGAGCTCGGCCGCTTCGAGCAATTCCTCTAGGTCGCGGTTCAGCGCCTGGTTGGTGAGCTGCACCTCGGGAATGCGGTTCTCGTAGTACAGCGGCACCGTCGCGCCGTCCTCGATCGAACGGGCGAAGTCGTACACGCTGACGTAGTCGCCAAACACCTCGCGCGTGCGCTCTTCCTCGCCCTTGATCAGCGGCGTGCCGGTGAAGCCGATGAAGCCGGCGTGGGGCAGCGCGTTGCGCATGTTCAGCGCGAAGACGTCGTACTGGCTGCGGTGCGCCTCGTCGGTGATGACGATCACGTCGGATCGGTCCGACAGCATCGGGTAGGGCTGGCCGGCCAAGTTCCTGAACTTCTGGATCAGCGTGAAGATGACGCGCTCGTTGCCGCGCAGCAGTTCCTTCAGGTGCTCGCCGCTGGTGGCGCGCACGTCCTCGCGCGCGGTGGCGCCGGTGGCTTTGAAGGTCTTGCTGATCTGGTCGTCCAGCTCCCGGCGGTCGGTCACGATCACAAAGGTGCAACTGCCCAGCACCTTGCGCAGCACCTTCTGCGTGAAGAACACCATCGACAGGCTCTTGCCCGAGCCCTGGGTGTGCCAGAACACACCCAGGCGCTTTCTTGACGATCCACGTTCCAGCTTCTCGCTGGTTTGGTCAATTCGGCGCAACTCCACCAGCCGCGCGATCGACTTGTTGACGCCCAAAAACTGGTGGTTCTTGGCGGTCTTCTTGATCAGGCCGCCCTTGCCCTCCTCGAAAACGGTGAAGTTCTCGATGTAATCCAGCAGCCGCGCCGGCGCCAGCAGGCCGCGCAGCGCGCGCTCCCGACTCACCCTGCCGCCCTTACCAATGACTTCGTGCTCGTCGGCCACGCGCTTCCAGGCGAAGAAGTGCTCCCAGCCGCTGGTGAGCGTGCCCACCTTGGTGTCCGAGCCGTTGCTCAGCAGGATGAAGGCGTTGGGGTGGAAGAGCTGCGGCACGCTCTGGCCGCGGTAGTCGCGCAGGTTGTCGTCGAACGCGCTCTTCAGCGGCACGGCCGGTTTCTTCAGCTCGATGAAGACCAGCGGCAGGCCGTTGACGAAGCCCAGCAGGTCGCAGCGGCGGCGGTACATGTCGCCGGCCACCCACATTTGCGAGGCCAGGAAAAACTCGTTGTTGGCCGGCGTGGCCCAGTCGATCACGCGCAGGGTCTCGGTGCGGTGCCCGCCGTGCGCGCCATCGTCATCACTCACCTTGACCTTCACGCCGTCTTTCAGCAGCCGGTAGACATCGCGATTCGCCTTGACGGCGATCTGCCTGGAGCGATCCTGCGCGAGCTGCTCGACGGCCTGCGCATAGGCGTCGGCCGGCAGACCGGGGTTCAGCGCCACCAGCGCGGCGCGCAGGCGGCGCGTCAGGATGACCTGCGATTCGCTCTCGCGGCCCTCGCTGCCAGACAAGCCGAAGGTCTCGGCGTACAGGTTCTTGAAGCTCCAGCCCAGCGCGGTCAGCAGGTCGATGGCCGGCATCTCGACGAGCGCCAGCTCGCCGTAGCCGGCGGACGCCTCACGGGCTACCCAGCGCGCATTCTTGCCAGAGTCGATGCTCACCCGCCGTCCTTATCCAATAAATACTGTTTGTAAATCAACCACTTAAGCATCCTTTTGCCGATTGGATTGGGATAAGACCTTGGCTAAGCGCCGCCCTCGATGGCCAGCCTATCCAAGCCCGCCGGCAGCAGCCGCCACGCGGCGCCCGGCCCGCGCTTGCCGTCGGCCGTGATGAGCGCCTTGCGCGACATCTCGGCCAGCAAGTTCTTCACCTTGTTGCGCTTCTGGTCGGCGCTCAGCACCTCGGGCAGTTTGCCCAGCAGCAGGCGCTCCAGCTCGGCGCGCTTGCAGTCACCCATGCGCAGCCGCTTCAGCACCCACATCAGGTAGAAGTCCTTCTCGAAGCCCTTGTCCAGCAGGTACTGCGCCTGCTGCCCCAGTGCATCGGCCACCAGCGCCGACACATGGTGGTTCGGCGCCCGCCCTTCGATCAGCTTGCGCGCACGCAGCGCCTTGGCTTCGTCGGCACCGATGGGCTGGCGCTTCTGCACCTTGTCCAGCAAGAACACGTCCATCAACGACAGGTCGGGCTGCTGCATCAGCATCTGCGTGTAGCGCGCGTCCAGGATGCGCCCGGTGACGCGCACCTCCACGCGTTGCTGCGCCGGCTCGATCAGGTAGTCCGGCATCGGAAAGAAGCGCTTGCGCTGCTCGATGTACATGCGCCGGATGCCGCTGCCAATGGTGTCGATCAGCTTCAGCGTCACCATCGCCTGCGTCAGGCAGGGGTTGCGGTACTGCTCGGGCGAGCGGTCGTTGACCAGCAGTTGTTGCACCGTTCCCGGCAGAAAACTACCGACGTTGCTGAACACCAGTTGCTCGGGCAGCTCCACCACGTTGACGCGTGCGCTCAACCCGTAGTCCTGGTGCGCGATGGCGTTGTGCAGCGCCTCGCGGATGACCCAGGCGTCGTACTGCGGCACCTCGGTCGGGAACAGCGTGCCCGGCCGCAAGTAGCGCACCGTGAGGTTGCGCACCCGGGCGAACAGCGCATCGGGCACCCGCAGCAGCGGCAGGCCGAAGTGGTGATAGTCCAGCGCCGTGCCGTCGGCGTCCTTCAGCACCCACGACACCTGCGGCGGCAGCGGCAGGTACTGCGCCGCCTCGTCACGGCCGAACAGCAGCAGTGCGGCGCGCGTGAGCTGCCCGCCGCGGCTGAGCTTGAGCTTGGAGAGGAAGGTGGCATCGTCCCAGCCCGCCACCTCGTCGGCGAGGTGCGCATTCTTCTCGGCATAGCGCCGCCGCCCTTCCACCAAAGCGGCCGGGTCCAGATCGGCCAGCGTGGCAGCGCCGACCAATTCGGCCGACCAGTCGCCGCGCATGTTGAGCCGTGCCCACAGCCGCGCTTCCTTGTCGGGATGGCCGGCCAGCTTGACCTTGGCGCTGTGAATGCGGATGTACTCCACCTCATAGAAGCTCACCGGTTGAGCCACGGCCGCTGGCACGCGCAGCAGCACCACCGGCTGGCCGCGGTACTCGACGGCATCGAAACGGCAGTCGAGCTTCGGGCGCAGGTACTGATGCAGCCACAGGGCCAGCAATTGCGCGCCTACCTTGGCGCTGGCGGGCTTGAAGCGCGTGCCCAGCACCTCGCGGCTGCCGTTCTCGATGCCCCAGACGAGGTAGCCGAAGGGCTCGCCATCCAGCGCGGCCGCATTGGCCAGGGCCGAGAGGTATTCGCCGATGGCATGCGGCTCGTCGTTGTTGTGCTTGAACTCGACCCATTCATGCTCGTCGCTGGCCGCCAGCAGGCGGTCGAGCAGCAGGGTGAGTTCGCCGGGGTTCATGCGGCGAGGGCTTCCGGCTCGGGCAGCGCCGACACGTCAAGCTCGCCGGAGATCAGCTTGGGGAGAAGCAGGTCACGGGTGGCACGTAGGTTCGCGTTCGCGAGCGACAGCGTGTGTGCCAGTTCATGGAACCGTCGGACGATTTTCCCAAACGTCATGGCTACGCTCACAGTAGGAACCATGATCTTCTTTGCTTCAAACTGAGGCCAATGCCCTTTGTACTCGGTAAGTGAAACCAATCCAAGCGTAGCGTGGTAAACCCAATAGATATCACGTTGAAACGCTGAACTCGACTTGTAGGGAATGACATTCTGAATTGTCGAGAAAGGTTCGTAGATAAGGCGCTGGTAACAGGTATGGTTGGCGAAAACGATTACAGGATCAGCGCGCGATGCAACAAACCCTGGCTCATCGTTGTGGTAGCCAATAACGCCCTGCCTTCCTTGATCAAGGACTGGCACTCGGCCTGAGCTCAATACCGTCTTGAGGTCGTACTTTTGGCCGGTGCCGAACCTTCGAACGGCACTGGCTACGTCGGTGCATGACCACCCCTCCGGCACCAACCCCAGCTCGGACTCGACCGTCCGCGCGCTGTCGTGGCCGGGGAAGCGGAAGCGAACGAACCACTCCTCGTAGAGGTGCCGGGCCATCTCCTCCAGGATCGCGATGCGCCGCGTGTTGTTCTCGATCAGGTCGTCGTAGGCGGAGAGGATCGACGCGATGCGTCGCTGCTCGCTGATCGGCGGTAGCACAACTTCGAGCGCCTTCAGGATGCCGAGGTTGATGCCTGGAACGGCAGCGCCAATCGCTCGGTTACGAACGTGGCCAACCATCTGTGGTGAGGCGAAGTAGTAGAAGAGGTAAAGGGGGTCTGTAAACGCAGTGTTTGGTCGAAGCTTCAACTGCTTGTTCGAAATGATGTACTCAGGGAAGGGACCGTTCGCGGGTATGAGCCCGACCTGCCCAATCGTGCCCCAACATGTGAACACCAGATCACCTGCGCGCACATGCTGTGCACGATAGCTCGCTGCCCGTTCCTGCGATACAAAGACGAAGCCTTTCGGCACGAAGCGCGTCAAATCATCTGTGAGATTGCTGCCGCGAATGACCGGCACCCCTTCGGCAGCAAAGTACTTTGAGCTGATGTTCGAACCAAACGGTCCAGCCACACAGGCGCTCTTTTCGGAGGCCTTGATGGCATCGACCGTCGTCACCGACCACTCTCGCGGCAGCTCCCGATCAAACAGAACATGGCGGCGCACTGTCAGGCCCCGACAATCGCGTTGACGTTCGCCGATATCCGGCCTTCGAGTTCAACACTCTCGATCGAAAGCGTCAGCAATTCTTCATGCAGTTCCTCAAGGCGTTCAACGAAGTCAAACTCGTCGGGTGCCCGCGCCCCGACTCCAACATAGCGCCCTGGGTTGAGGCTCCATCCCTGCGCTTCAATATCGGCTATCGTCGCCACCTTACATAGGCCAGCCACATCGGCATACATGCCCGCTGGGAACCACTCAGCAGCCATTACCGTGCTGCCCGCAGCGAACTCCGGCGCGTCCCCCCGGTACAGCCGCACAACATTGGCCAGCAACTCCAGTTGCTCCGGCGTGAACTCCCGGATCGCGCGCGTCACCTGCTTGAAGAACGGCCGCGCGTCGACAAAAAGTACCTGGTCCCTGCGCGGCCCGCGCGCCTTGGCCTTGTCAAAGAACCACAGCGTGCACGGCAGCGTGACGGTGTAGAAAAAGTTGGAGCCAATGCTGACGATCACGTCCACCGCGCCGCTCTGCATCAGCTTCTTGCGGATCTCCAGCTCGCTGCCGCGTGCGTCGCCGGCCGAGTTGGCCATCACGAAACCGGCGCGGCCGCGCTCGTTGAGGCTGGCCGCGAACAGCTGGATCCACAGGTAGTTGGCGTTGTCGGTGTTCGGCAGGCCGAGCGCAAAACGGGGGTCGTCCTTCAGCCGGTCCTTGTCGACGCCGGAGACGTTGAATGGCGGATTCGCCATCACGAAGTCGAAGCGGCCGCCGTTGCCAGAGACCGCCTTGTGCGGGTCTTCGTAGTAGGTGTTGGCCTCGCGCACATCGCCCGACAGGCCGTGCACCGCGAGGTTCATCTTCGCCAGTTTCACGGTGTCGCTGGCCTTCTCGGTGCCGAACACGCTGAGCTCGCGGATGGCGTTCTTCTGGTGGCGCTGCACGAAGGCGGCGCTCTGCACGAACATGCCGCCCGAGCCGCAGGCGGGGTCGAAGATGCGGCCGTGAAAGGGCTGCAGGATCTCGACGATCAGCCGCACGATGCTGGTGGGCGTGTAGAAGACGCCGCCTTTCTGGCCCTCCTTCATCGCGAAGTTGCCGAGGAAGTATTCGTACACCTTGCCGAAGGCGTCGCCCTCCAGGTCCAGCGGCGCGAGCAGGCGCAGCAGCTCCACCAGCGTGGCGTTGGGCAGCAGGTTGTAGCCGCGCGGCAGCACGCCCTTCAGCTCGGGGTTGTGCTCTTCCACCAGCGCCATCGCGGTGGCGATGGCACGCCCCAGGTTGGCGCCTTCGGTGAGGGTGAGCAGGTGCGAGAAGCGGGCCGTGTCGGGCAGGTAGAGCACGCCCTCGGCCTGGTAGTCCATGGCCTCGCGCTCGGCGGCGGGGATGCCCTTGGCGTGCAGGATCGTCGCCAGATCGGAGAAGCGCTTGTCGGCGTAGCGAAGGAAGATCAGGCCGAGCACCGGCGTCGAAAACTCGGAGGGCTTCAGGCCGGTGTTGGCCCAGAGTTGGTCGGCGGTGGCCCAGAGACGGTTTTCTACGGCGACGAGGTCGGATGCCATTCGTTGTTCTGTGGGTTGGCGGATGTGCCCGCAGTATTGCCGAAGCGTGACAAGCATTCGTGCCCGTCTGGACCGCGACGGTCCATTTCAGTGGACGGCTTTGGAACTCACTTATGCAAGATGTAGAGAATCGGCCGCAGACCGCGCCGGTATTCACTTTGCAAGTCGCTGGCTGCGAGCTTGGACACAAACTTGGACACAGAATCGCCGCGTCACCCGGCGGGAGCGCTGCTTTCCCGCCTACTCAATCCCGCCGATCCGCTCGTGCAGCAAGCCCAGGTGCGCCGCCATGCCCGCCAGCGCCACATTGACGTGTGCATCGTGTTCGCCCTGCAGCCGCTCGAATGTGCGCCAGTGCATGCCGTTCGGTTTGCCACCGTTGCCGGTCAGGATGCCCGCTTCCCAGCCCAGCCGCCGCCGGATCGTATCGGCCCGCCGGGTCGCTCTGTCGTCGTCCGCTTCGCGCTGGCTGCGGTACGCCAGCCGGTTGCACTGGCGACACGCGAACACGCGCCCGCCATGCAGCACCGCCACGCGTCGCCCGCAGCCGACAGCGGGGCATCGCCACCAGACCCGCCGCCCGCCAAAGCCGCAAGTTGTCCAGTCAAGCCACACCGCATAGTTCATCGGCTCCCACTCGCCGCCGTTGTGATGGGCACTGCGGTTGCGGTAGTCGAGCACCACGTTGTCAGCTTCCACCCGCAGGTTGATCGTCGCCGTGGTCTCGCCGTTGCGAGACCAGCGCCACGCCAGCGAATTTCCGGGCGTCAACAGCCCATCACGCGCAATCTTGCGCACGTCGAGCGCTCGCATATCGTCGGTGCAGCGTCTGCCGCCTTGTCTGCCACTGCCGAAACCGCCCATGCGCTGCGCCCCTTCAAATATTTTGCCGAAATCATCTGGCAAGTTCAGCAATTCTTGTTGCGCTATTCCGCTGCAAATGGCCCGCTAACTCGCGCCGTTGCTAGGTTTTCGATAGTTTCCACAGGTTTGATTTTTTCCGACAGTTCAGCGGCTACCAGCGCCCGGATTCCGTCCTCGAAGTCATCATTTCCGTGCAAAGACGGGTACTTCTGACGATCAATCGTCGGCTTCGCCAGCCTGTTGACCAGCGGGTCAAAGCCGTTCAATTGCGCGACAACCACCGTCAACGGGGTGGGCGCACTGCCGGTAGGCTTGCCCATCAGGTACTGCGCCAGCCACGCCCGCGCCTGCG
>JANXTP010000031.1 GCA_025352345.1 Burkholderiales bacterium
GGCAGGAACACCGCGACGATGGACATCGTGGTCGCCATCACCGCGAGGCCGATCTCCTGCGTGCCGTCGAACGCTTCACCGTGTGGCTGGGGCATGGCTACCAGACCATCCTCGGCTGGTCGCTGCGGCACCGGCTGGCGACGCTGGCGATCGCGGCGACGACTTTCGGCGGCAGCTTCCTGCTGATCCCGGTGCTGGGTGCCGAGTTCGTCCCGAAGGCAGATTTCTCGGAGACCACGGTCAATTTCTACACGCCGGTCGGCTCGTCGCTCGAAGTGACCGAAGCCCGCGCCAAGCAGGTTGATCTGGCGCTGCGCGAGCTGCCCGAGGTCAAGTACACCGTCACCACGATCAACAGTGGCAACGCCGCCGGCAAGATCTTCGGCTCGACCTATGTGCGGCTGGTCGATCGCGATCTGCGCCAGCGTGGGCTGGAGCAGATGACGGTACCGATGCGCGAGCGTCTCGCGCGCATCCCGGGCATCACCGTCACCAACATGGGCTCGCCCGACCTGGGCGGCGGCAAGAGCCTGCAGTTCTCGATCCAGGGCAGCGACCTGGGCGAACTGGAGCGGCTCTCCAAGGGCATCACCGCCCAACTCAAACAGGTGCCGGGCCTGGTCGATCTGGACACCACCTTGAAGCCCGACAAGCCGACCGTGGCGATCGACGTGAAGCGCGAGGCAGCCTCCGACCTCGGGCTCAACGTCAATACCCTGGCCACCACGCTGCGCGCGCTGGTGGCCGGTACCACGGTGGGCAACTGGCGCGCGCCCGATGGCGAGAACTACGACGTGATCGTGCGCCTGACGCCCGACAGCCGCAGCTCGCTGGCCGACCTGCAGCGCTTGCCGGTGCCGGTGGTGGCCGGTGCTGACGGGCTGCCGCGCATCGTGCGGCTGTCGCAAGTGGCCGATGTCACCGCATCGACCGGGCCGAACCAGATCAACCGGCGTGACCTGAACCGCGAGATCAACATGGATGCGAACGCCTACGGCCGCAGCTCGGGCGATGTGTCGGCCGACATCCGGCGCATCCTCGACAGCGTGGCCTGGCCGCCGGGCTACCGCTACAGCTTCGGCGGCAGCACCAAGAACATGACCGAATCGTTCAGCTACGCGATCGGCGCGCTGGGGTTGGCGGTGGTGTTCATCTACATGATCCTGGCCAGCCAGTTCCGCAGCTTCCTGCAGCCGATGGCGCTGATGACCTCGCTGCCGCTGACGCTGATCGGCGTGGTGCTGACGCTCTTGATGTTCGGCTCGACCTTGAACATGTTCAGCATCATCGGCATCGTGATGCTGATGGGTCTGGTGACGAAGAATGCGATTCTGCTGATCGATTTCGCGATCCGCGCGCGCGAAGGCACCGTGCCCGGCGAGGTGGCGACCGACCGCGAAAGCGCTGGGTTGCTGGCCGCTCTGGACCGTGAAAGCGCGTTGCTGCTGGCAGCGCGCGTGCGGCTGCGCCCGATCCTGATGACCACGCTGGCGATGATCTTCGGCATGGTGCCGCTGGCCTTCGCGCTGTCGGAAGGCTCGGAGCAGCGCGCGCCGATGGGCCAGGCGGTGATCGGCGGCGTGATTGCTTCCTCGCTGCTGACGCTGGTGGTGGTGCCGGTGGTCTATTGCTACCTTGACGACTTGTCGGTGTGGGTCAAGCGGCGCTGGGCCCGGCGCCCGCATCCCGTGGCCACGCCGCCGCTGATCATGGGGAAATAAACTACGCCGCTGATCAGCGTCGCCCGTTTCCACACCCCACCGCATGCAAGCTCACCGCCACCCCGCCCTGGAACGCCATGGACATTGAACACGCCCGCTTCAACATGATCGAGCAGCAGATCCGGCCCTGGGATGTGCTCGATGCCGAGGTGCTGTCGCTACTGGCAGCGATCCACCGCGAAGACTTCCTGCCGCCAGCGGTTCGCTCGATGGCTTTCGTCGACACCGAGGTCGTGCTGCCCACGTCCACCGGACCGGCGCAATCGATGCTGGCGCCGAAGGTCGAGGCGCGGCTGCTGCAGGAGCTCGACGTTGGCAAGCACGAGCGGGTGCTGGAGATCGGCGCCGGGTCCGGCTTCATGGCGGCCTTGCTCGGCCACCGCGCGCAACAGGTGCTGAGCCTGGAGATCGATGCCGACCTCGCAGCCTTCGCCAGCGCCAACCTGCGCCGCGCCGGGGCCTCGAATGTCACCGTGCGTCAGGCCGATGGCTCGAAGGGCAGTGCCACCGATGGCCCGTTCGATGTGATCGTGCTGTCCGGCTCGGTGCCGCAGGTGCCGCAGTTGCTGTTCGATCAGCTGAAACCGAGTGGTCGGCTGGTGGCCATCGTTGGGCAGTTGCCGATCATGCAGGCGCTGCTGTACACCCGCAGCGCAACCGGCGGTGCGGGCAAGCGCAGCGCGATCAGCAGCGTGGAGTTGTTCGACACCGTAGCGCCGCGGCTGACCGGCTTCGACGAGCCCAGCCGGTTCCATTTCTGATGCAGCACATCGGCGCGCGCGAGTTCGCGACGCTGCTGGTCGGCGCTGAGTCGCCAGCCTCCGCAGCCGCATTGCCGCTGCTGCTCGATGTGCGCGAACCCTGGGAGTTCGAGTTGGCCGCGCTGCGCGCCGACGGGCTCGAGACCCTCAACCTGCCGATGAGCCAGATCGTCCAGCGCGTCGCTGAGCTCGACCCGGCGCGACCGACGGTGTGCCTGTGCCACCACGGCGTGCGCAGCGCGCAGGTCGCA
The DNA here is from genome assembly GCA_025352345.1 of Burkholderiales bacterium. Lineage (GTDB taxonomy): Bacteria > Pseudomonadota > Gammaproteobacteria > Burkholderiales > Burkholderiaceae_C > PBB1. The sequence goes on from JANXTP010000031.1 coordinate 2,734, forward strand.
GCCTTCCTGGAGCAGCGTCAGGGTTTCACTTCGGTCAGCAACTTCACCGGCGGCATCGATGCGTGGTCGGTCGAAGTCGATGCCGGCGTGCCGCGTTATTGACCCCGTTGATCGTTCCCAACGAGCCGTACCGATGTCCAACCCGCCGATCCAACATCGATGTGCCCTGTCAGCACCGACGCTGCAACGATGGGTTCGCCTTGTCGCGGCCACTGGTTTGAACCTGGCCGCGCTGTGCCTGGCCACCGCGCAGGCGCAGAGCCTCGACGAGCTCTACACCGCCGCGCGCGGCTATGACGCCACCTACCTGTCGGCCCGTTCGCTTGCCGACTCCGCCCCGTACCGCGCCGCGCAGGCCGACGCGCTGCTGCGCCCGAGCGTGAGCCTGGATGCCAGCGCCACTACCGGTCGCGTCGAGACCGGCTTTGGCAATGGCTCGTTCAACACGCGCTCGGGCCAGTTGTCCGCACGCCAGCCGCTGTTCAACCGCAACAGCAGTGTCACGATCGATCAGGCCGAGCGTGAGCTCGAAGCTTCAGTCCTGCGACTCGAAGTGGCCGAGCAGGACCTGATCGTGCGGCTGGCGCAGGCTTACTTCGATGTGCTGGCGGCGCAAGACGCACTGGCCACGACGCGCACCAGCAAGGTGGCGATCAACGAACAGCTGGCGTCGGCGAAGCGCAATTTCGAGGTCGGCACTGCGACCATCACCGACACCCGTGAGGCGCAGGCGCGCTTCGATCTGGCGACCGCGCAGGAACTCGCCGCCGACAACGATCTGCGCAACAAGCGCATCGCGCTCGACCTGCTGGTCGGCCGCAGCAACGTCGAGCCCAAGGGCCTGACGACGCCGGTCAGCTTGCCGCCGATCACGCCCGCCGATGCGGAAGTCTGGGCTCGCAACGCCGATGCTCAGCATCCGTCGGTGCGGCTGGCGCAGTTGGTGCTGGAGGTCGCGCGGCTCGAAACCAGCAAGGCGCGCGCAGGCCACCTGCCCACGCTCGACGCAGTGGCCAGCGTCGGCAGCCAGTACAACTCGTCTGGCCGCAGTGGCAGCCAGTTATCGAGTGCCGGCACCACCAACACCGGCAGCATCGGCGTGCAGTTCAACCTGCCGCTGTTCACCGGGCTGTCGGTGCAGAACCGCATCAAAGAAACACTGGCGCTCGAAGACAAATCACAGAACGATCTCGAGGCCGCGCGCCGCTCGGTATCGCTGGGCACACGGCAAGCCTACTTCGGCGTGCAGTCGCTGCAGGCGCAGGTGCTGGCACTCGAAGCGGCCGAGTCGTCGAGCGCCCTGGCCCTGGAAGCCACGCAGCTCGGCTACCGCGTCGGCGTGCGCGTCAACATCGACGTGCTGAACGCGCAGACGCAGCTTTACACCACACGCCGCGACCTGTCGAAAGCCCGCTACGACACCTTGCTCGGCGGCCTGCGGCTGCGCCAGGCCGCAGGGCAGCTGAAGCCCGAGGATGTGACGGCGGTCAGCCGTTTGTTGACCCACTGACCCGCACTGGCCCGCTGACCGCGAAGCGGCTGCGTCAGCGCCGCATCAAGGTGCTCTTGCCGAACAGGCTTTCGATCAGGTCCACCGCCACCTCGGCGGTCTGGTTGCGCACATCGAGTGCTGGGTTCAGCTCCATCACGTCGAGGCTGGCGAGGCGGCCGGTGTCGGCGATCATTTCCATGCACAGCTGCGCCTCGCGGTAGGTCGGCCCGCCCGGCACGGTGGTGCCGACGCCCGGAGCGATCGGCGGATCGAGGAAATCGACGTCGAAGCTGACATGCAGGTGCGTGTTGACGTCCAGCGTGGCCAGCGCCAGTTCCATCGCGTGGCGCATGCCCATCTCGTCGATGAAGCGCATGTCGAACACATCGAGCTCCTGCTCGTGCACGAAGCGCTTCTCTCCGGCATCGACGCTGCGGATGCCGATCTGCCGCACCCACTTCGGGTTGATCGCCGGCACATGACCGCCGATCTCGATCAATTCCTTCGGGCCGTGACCGCACAGGCAGGCGACCGGCATGCCGTGCAGGTTGCCGCTGGGCGTCAGCATCTGCGTGTTGAAGTCGGCATGCGCATCGAGCCACAGCACGCGCAGCCGCTTGCCAGCATCGCGGCAGTGGCGCGCCACGGCACTGATCGAGCCGATGCCCAAGCAATGGTCGCCACCCAGCAGCACGGGCATGCGGTTCAGCGTCAGTTCGGCGTAGACCGCGTCGTGCACCAAGCGGTTCCAGGCGATCACCTCGGGCAGGTGACGGTAGCCATCGACCGGCGGCAGCCAGGGGTTGGTCGGGCCGCTGAGGTTGCCGCGGTCCAGCACCTCGAGCCCGTGGCCTTGCAGCGCCGGAACGATGTTCGCCACCCGCAACGCTTCCGGCCCCATGCTGGCACCGCGCCTCCCGGCACCGATGTCGGTGGGCGCGCCGATCAGGCTCAGGTGCGGTGTCATGCGAGGGCGGGCGATGGCGTCAGATGTCGACCGCGAACTCGCCAGTCTGCGTCGGTGGCGCGTCGAAGCCGTATTCCGCTTCGAGCACGGCCCAGGCTTCCTCGGCGGTCTCGACGTAGCGGAACAGGTGCACGTCGGCCGGCGAGATCATGCCGGTGTCGATCAGCACGTCGAAGTTGATCAGCCGCGACCAGAACTCGCGCCCGAACAGCAGGATCGGCCGCTTGCGGCACTTGCCAGTCTGCACCAGCGTCATCGTTTCGAACAGCTCATCGAGCGTGCCGAAACCACCTGGAAAGCACACCAGCGCGATGCTGCGCATCAGGAAGTGCATCTTGCGCAGCGCGAAGTAGTGGAACTGGAAGCACAGCTCCGGCGTGATGTAAGGGTTCGGCTCCTGCTCGTGCGGCAGCACGATGTTCAGGCCTATGCTCTTGCCGCCGACCTCGAACGCACCGCGGTTGCCGGCTTCCATGATGCCGGGGCCGCCACCGGTGACCACATACACCGGCGTGTCCATGTCGGCGGTGCGTTGCGTGACGAGGGCGGCAAAGCGCCGCGCTTCGTCGTAGTAGCGCGACATCAGCATGCGGCTTTTGGCAGCGCGGATGGCGATGGCGTCGTCATGGGCCTGTGCTCGCGCCAGATCGGCGGCGGCGGCTTCGGGTGACAGGATGCGGGCGCTGCCGAAGATCACGATCGTCGACTCGATACCCGCTTCCTTCTGCACCAGTTCCGGCTTCAGCAGCTCGAGCTGCATGCGCACCGGTCGCAACTCCTCGCGCAGCAGGAAGTCGTTGTCGGTGAAGGCGAGGCGGTAGGCGCTCTCCGGTCCGCCGTACAGCGAAGGCGGTGCGGCCGTGCTGGCGTCCTCCTGGGCCGTCGGGAAATTGCGGGCGGTGAGTTCGTTGCGTTTGTCCATGCGGTGCAGCTTAGCGTGTCGGTGAATGCAGGGGTGTCAACGGTGTGGCGAAGCACACACCGGGCAGCCGGGGTTGCGGGCGAGCCGGATCTCGGCCCACTCCATCCGGCGGGCATCGAGCATCTGCAGCCGGCCGGCCAGCGACGTGCCGACACCGGCCAGCAGCTTCAACGCCTCGGCCGCCTGCACGCTGCCGATGATGCCGACCAGCGGTGCGAACACACCCATCGTCGCGCAGCGCACTTCTTCGAACCCGTCATCGGGCGGGAAGACGCAGGCATAGCAGGGATGGTCGGCATCGCGGGTGTCACGCTGGCCCGTCACATACACCGAGACCTGCCCGTCGAAGCCGATCGCCGCGCCCGACACCAGTGGCCGGGCGTGCCGCACACAGGCCGCATTCACCGCCTGCCGGGTCGCAAAGTTGTCGCAGCAATCGACGACGAGATCAGCGGCCGCGACCAGATCGTTCAACCGCGCAGCATTGGCGCGTTCGCGCAGCGCGACCACCCGCACCTCGGGGTTGATGGCTCGCACCGTGGCCGCCGCGGAGTCGACCTTGGCATGGCCAAGGCGGGCCATCGAGTGGGCGATCTGCCGCTGCAGGTTGGTCAACTCGACCGTGTCGTCATCGACGATCGTCAACGTGCCGACCCCGGCGGTGCCCAGGTACATCGCCACCGGCGAGCCCAGCCCTCCCGCCCCGATCACCAGCACATGGGCCGCCAGCAGCCGCTGCTGGCCGTCGATGCCGATCTCGTCGAGCAGGATGTGGCGCGAGTAGCGCAGCAGTTGGTCGTCGTTCATCGCGGCACAAAAAAACGCCCGCATGCAGCGGGCGTTGGGTGGTTGGCGCAGGCCATCACCGACGGGCTGTGCGGACCGGGTTTGCTGCGGTCTTAGTTCGACTCCGTCTCGACCTTGCGCTCGGTCATCGATTTGCTGACCAGCACCGGCTTGCCCTTCAGGCGGTTGATGGCCTGGGCGAGCTGGAAGTCGTCTTCACTGCCGAATTCGGCCGGTGGCTTGATCGGCGCGGCGGCCTTCTTGGCGCTTTCGTCTTCCAGCTTCTTGCGGGCGATCTCGCGTGCCTTCTCGCGGGCTTCGTCCTTGACCTCGGCACCTTGGCCGCTTTGCAGGTGCTTTTCCAGGTCGGCTTCACGCGGACGCAGTGCCGAAAAGAGGTTGCCCTCGGCGGTCTCGTCGATCATCACATCGGGCACGATGCCCTTGGCCTGGATCGACTTGCCGCTCGGCGTGTAGTAGCGCGCCGTGGTGATCTTCAGCGCGGTGTCTGGCGACAACTGACGCACCGTTTGAACCGAGCCCTTGCCGAAGGTCTGCGCGCCCATCACCGTGGCCCGCTTGTTGTCTTGCAAGGCACCGGCAACGATTTCGCTGGCCGAGGCCGAGCCTTCATTCACCAGCACCACCAGCGGCACCGATTTCAGCGCTTCGGGCAGGCGCCGCAGTGGATCGGCACCACCGCGCCGCAGATAGTACTCAGGCGCCGCCTTGAAGATGGATTTCGATTCAGGGATCTGGCCGTTGGTGGTGACCACGGTTGCGTCTGCCGCCAAGAAGGCCGAGGAGATAGCCACTGACGCTTCGAGCAGACCGCCCGGATCGTTGCGCAGATCGAGCACGATGCCCTTCAGGTTGGGGTCTTGCTTGTAAAGCTCTTCGAGCTTGCGAGCGAAGTCCTCGACGGTGCGATCCTGGAACTGGCTGACGCGCAACCAGGCGTAGCCCGGCTCGACCACCTTGGCGCGCACGCTCACCGTGCGGATTTCCTCGCGCACGATGGTGACCGGGAACGTGCGGTCCTCCGATTTGCGAAACATCGTCAACACGACCTTGGTGCCCGGCTCGCCACGCATGCGTTTCACCGCCTGCTCCAGCGTCAGGCCCTTGACCACGGTGTCGTCGATTTTGGTGATCAGGTCACCGCTTTTGAGCCCGCCGCGGAAGGCCGGAGAGCCTTCGATCGGGGTGACCACCTTGACCAGGCCGTCTTCCATGCCGATCTCAATGCCGACGCCGACGAAACGCCCGGTCGTCCCTTCGCGGAATTCCTTCCACGACTTCTTGTCGAAATACTGCGAATGCGGGTCGAGCCCGGCGACCATGCCGCCAATGGCGTCGGTGATCAGCTTCTTTTCATCGACCGGTTCGACGTAGTCGCTCTTGACCATGCCAAACACCGCCGCGAGTTGCTGTAGTTCGTCCAGCGGCAGTGAGCTCACCGAGTTGCGCGCAGTGGCCTGCAATTGCATCGTGGCCAACGCGCCGGCCACCGCACCGAGTGCGATCCATCCTGAAATCCTGAGCTTCGTACCCATGTCCGACCCTCTAGCTGGCTTGTGCATTCGATCCCCATGTCAGTATAGAACCCAGGGGGGGATTGATGCTGCGTGGGCTGGCTTAGTTTCCGAGGTCGACGCGAGGATGCAAAAAAATGTCGATGCAGTGTCAAGTCTGTCGCATTCGGCCAGCCCAGCGGTTCAAGTCTGCGCCAGCGTCGCCGATAGCGAAATGACGGTTGTGGGTTCGTGGCTCAGGCCCTCTGCCTCCGCCGACCCACATGGCTGCCGATCGACGACAAGACTGCGTGATGTTCAGCTTATTCAGAACTTCCAAACCCGATCAGGTCACGACCCTGAACTTGGTGGACAGCGCGCGCACCACGTCAGGTCAAAACCCATCGAGCCTGCGTGCCGGGCCGCGGCATACGCTGCCCAGCGAACAAGACCGGACACTGTCGGCCCCGGCGCGGCAGTGGCTGCGCCGCCTGCCCACGCGGGACAGGCCGCTGGCGCTGTGCTCGATGTATCCGCGTCTCGCCAATCGCCTGGCCGCAGCCTGGGAAGATCCGGCGCAGGCTGAAGCGGTCTTTGAGGAACTGATGATCGACCGTCGCGGCGGTCGACTCGGCTTCGCCCCGCTGGTGGCGGGTGAACTGATGCGCCTGCACCTGCTGCATGAAAAGCGCCTGGAGCCAGGCAAGGGCGGTTGAGACGGGGCTTGCTGCGGCACCCGGCACCCTCTACTTTTTCAGACTGCGCCGAGGTGCTCCATCAGGATCGCAGCGCCGATGCCTGCGAGCAGGATGCCACCGCAAATCTCGGCCCACTTTCCTGCCACTGTGCCCAGCGCACGTCCAACCATCACGCCCGCCGTCACGGCAACGAAGGTCGTGAAGCCAATCGCGGCGGCGACGGGAAGAATATTGACGTTGATCAATGCCAGCCCAACACCGACAGCCATGGCATCGATGCTGGTCGCAAACCCCGTCAGGACCAGAAGCCAGAACGGGTGCTGGGTCAGCTTTTCGCCTTTGTGTACCGTTGGCGCCGCGAATCCCTTGTAAACCATGCGCAGGCCAAGGCCCACCAGCAGGACGAATGCAATCCAGTGGTCCGAGGCCTCGACATAGTCGGCGGCGGTCAGGCCGAGTGCCCAGCCGATCACAGGCGTGATCGCTTCTATGACGCCAAATATGCCGCCGGTGCGAAACGCTTCGCTCCAGCGCGGTTTTTGAAGCGCAGCGCCTTTGCCCACGGCAGCGGCGAACGCGTCGGTGGACATGGCCAGCGACAGCAACGCAATAGAGATGGGATTCATGTGGGAGTGCTTCTCCGGCCGGGCGAGAGCTACGGCGCGTCAACACAGTCCGGCTTACGTCGTGCTGATGCGCCGATGGTCTCGCCAACCAGAATGGTGACCTGCACCACGGCCTGCTAGGCAAGCCGAGTATGTTGACGCAGGCGCTTTCAGATGAAAGCCGGCTACTCCCCAAAGGATGATTCCAGTATAAAAGATGCGCGCTCAGCTTCGCGCTCTTTCTGGCAGCGCCAGATGATCAGACAACATCGGCCTGCCTAAAGCAGGAATTTGCACCGCGGGCAATCGTCAGCTGCCCTTGAAAGGCTCACGTATATTTGATGGCGGCTATCTTCTTCGACTTGAGCAATCTATGAACACCCCATCACGAAAGGCGGTTGCTTCGAAGGCGAAGCGATCGGGCCAGCCCCAAGCAAAGAGCCACGCAGTTGCTTCGAAGCCGCCACCTCGGAAGCGGTCTAAGAAATCGCCGACTGACATTGCCATTTCCACTGAACTGGCTCCGGCCGTCGCCATCGCATTGCTCGATAAATCTTCAAAGACGCCAGGAGCAGCACCCCCAGCGCTGGAAGTGCTAGCGGCTGGAGTGACAGCGTCGGACACTGAAGGCAATGTGCGCGTGCAACTCATGTTCCCGAATGGCACCGTGCTGCCGGTCGAGATGAGCACCGACGCAGGGGCCGCCTTGTCAAAGGGATTGGACGAGGAGCTTCCAGACAAGAAGTGAGGCCGCACCACTGGACCGCCGGTGTGGGCAACGACGTGGTTTGCTGCGCCGCCTTGGCAGGGGGTTGTACCCGCGGCGCCTGCACGATGGTGGCATCGCTGGCCCAGCCTTTTGCGTTTGAGTTTCAGCAAACGCCTGCGGCTGCCGGTCTTTCTGGGTGCCTTTCGGCCTTGTCTCTGGTCCCACCGACAGGAATCGAACCTGTATCTGCCGCTTAGGAGGCGGCCGTTCTGTCCATTGAACTACGGCGGGCGGGTCACCGATTTTCACACGCAGGGTCGGCTGGCCTAGCCCCAGCGCCAAGTCCAGATCACGTCCAGTGAATTCTCGAAGCCTGACTGCGCACGCAGCGTGAAGCTGCGTGCGATGCGGTAGATCAGCTGAAAGCTCCCGGCGGTGGCGTTCAGGCCGCGCTCGTAGCCGACGTACCAGCGCCGCGACAGCTGCTTGCCGAGTGAGATCACCGTTTCGCGCACCTCGCCCTGGTTCTGCTTCAGCGTCAGTTCGTCGAGGCCGATGGCCTTGGTGAACTGGTCGGTGATGCTGTCACCTTCGCCGGCCAGCAGGGCCACGGCGGCGGTTTGCAGCAGCGCGGTGTCAGCGCCGCCCAGGCCGTCGCTGGCGCGGCCCAGTGCCAGCCATGACAGCTTGTCGACCTCCGACACCTCGGGCTCCGAAAACAGCCGGATGCGCGGGTTCTGCGCGGTGCCGGTGACCTGCACCCCAACGCGGATGTCGATGTTCGGGCGCGTCGCCTCGATGTTGAGCTGCGGGTTTTCCGGCGGCCCGTTGAAGGTGATCAGGCCTCGGTCGATCGTCAGCTTCTGGCCATAGGCGGCGTAGGTGCCGCCAGCCGCAGCCACGGTGCCGTTGATCGCCAGCCGCCCACCGGGCGCGGTCAGTCGCAGGTCGCCGCGCAAACCGGTTTCGATGCCGCGACCGCGCAGCCGCAACTTGGTGCCCAGCGCGATCTTCAGATCGAGCGCCACGTTGCGCGAGATCGTCGAGGTGGGCAGAGGCGTGGCCGCGTCCGCGGCGTTGGATGTCACTGCATCGACTGGCCCACCGCGCGCCGCGCCGCTGATCGGGGCGCGCACCACCTGCACGTCGTCGGACAGCGTCGGCGCATCGCTGCGGGTGAAGTCGATCAGACCTTCGTCGATCGCGAAGCCACCGTTGACGCTCAGTGCGTCGCGGCCGAAGCCCAGCTGAGCGATGCCGCTGGTGACGATGCGGCGATCGACCCGGCCCAGCAGCACGAAGCGGTCGGCCCTCAGCTGGAGTTGCGCGGTCGGTGATTCGCCCAGCGCCGCGGCGCCGTCGATGCTCAGGCTGCCGGTGCCGCCCTTGGCATTGAAGCGCTCGATGCGCGCGCTGCTGCCTTGCAGTGAGATCAGCACATCACCCTCGCTGATGTTCACGCCTTCGAGGAAGTTGCGCACGCTCAAGGCGCTGCCCTGGATGCTGCCGGTGACCTCGGGTGCGCCGAAGCGCCCGGCAAACACCGCGCTGGTCTTCATCTGGCCGCCCAGGCGCCAGCCGGTCGGCACCCAGGTTCCCCAGGCGCCGAGGTTCGCCACGTCGAGCTCGGCAGCGCCTTCGACCGATGCGTCGGCCGTGGGCCACAGCGCGTCGGGCGAGGTGCGCACCACCACCGCGCCCGCCAGCACGCCGAGTGTCGTGCCGTTCTGGTACGGCGAGAACGTCCACACGCCGTCTTGTGCGCTCAGT